>JAHWJF010000173.1 GCA_019348515.1 Chloroflexota bacterium
GTCGAGCACGTGGACGAGGACTTTCGTGCGACGCACGTGGCGGAGAAATTCGAGTCCCAGCCCGACGCCCTGTGCCGCTCCTCCGATGAGTCCGGGGATATCCGCCATGACGAAGATCTGCCCGTCAACGCCCCCTACACTGACGACCCCCAGGATCGGTTCCAGGGTCGTGAACGGGTAGTCGGCAATCTTTGGTCTGGCGGCCGATGCGGCTGCCAGTAGCGTCGACTTTCCAGCGTTGGGGAGTCCCACGAGGCCCACGTCGGCGATCATCCTCAATTCGAGCCGCAGCCAGTGCTCCTCACCTGGCTCACCTAGCTCGGCGAGTCGCGGCGCTTGCCGGGTCGAGGTCTTGAAGTGGACATTTCCCAGACCGCCGCGGCCGCCCCGCGCGACCACCGCTTGCTCATTTGGCTCCGTCAAGTCAGCGAGAATCTCGCCCGACTCATCGTCCCAAACCACTGTCCCGGGCGGCACGTCCACAAATAGATCTTTGCCATTCTTGCCGTGTCGCTGCTGGCTACGGCCCGGACCGCCATTCTCGGCTTTGAACCGTGTCGTGAATTGAAACGGCAAGAGGCTCGTCAGGTTCGGTTTAGCGCGCAGGTAGACAGTTCCGCCGCGTCCGCCGTCGCCACCGTCAGGTCCCCCGCGCGGCACGAACTTCTCGCGGCGAAATGACGCGGAGCCGTTGCCACCGTCACCTGCTTTAACCCAGATTCTGGCTCGGTCGATGAGCACGAGATCCTCCAGCCTGAACCCGTCACCCGGCATTCGGTCAATCAGGAATCGCGGTGGGTCGCCTTGCCGAGTGGCGGAGGAACCTTGCCCTGGATCTGGCCGGAAGCCCACCGCTCCTGGCAGTTCGGCTAGTCGAGGTAGTCCTTCAGTTTCTTTGACCGGCTTGGATGGCGCAACTTTCGCAAAGCCTTCGCCTCTATCTGCCGGATCCGCTCGCGGGTGACGCCAAACGCCTTTCCAACCTCTTCCAGGGTTCTCGTTCTTCCGTCGTCTAGCCCGAAGCGCATGGCCAGCACTTGTCTCTCGCGTTCCGAGAGCGTGCCCAATACATCGTCCATCTGCTCTTTGAGCATCTTCCGTGATGCGGCGTCCGCCGGCGCGAGGATCTTGTGGTCTTCGATAAAGTCTCCGAGGCTGCTATCCTCTTCTTCCCCGATGGGCATCTCGAGCGAGATCGGCTCCTGGGAGATCTTGATAATCTCGCGAACTCGATCGGCATCCAACTCCATTTCGGCGCCGATTTCTTCCGAGGTAGGTTCGCGGCCGAGTTCTTGCTGCAGTCGGCGCGATGTCCGGATCAGGCGATTTATCGTCTCGACCATGTGCACGGGAATCCGGATTGTTCGCGCTTGGTCGGCAATGGCGCGGGTAATGGCCTGCCGGATCCACCAGGTCGCGTAGGTGCTGAACTTGAAACCCTTGTGATGTTGGAACTTCTCAACCGCGCGAATAAGCCCAAGATTCCCTTCCTGAATGAGATCCAGCATCGACATGCCGCGGCCGACATATTTCTTGGCGACAGAGACAACCAACCTCAGGTTTGCTTCAGTCAAAGCAACCTTTGCCGCTTCCCCGTCCTGTATCGCTCGCTCCCAGCAACGCTCGAGGGCCGGGACATCACGCCGGAGACTCTCGAGGATGAACGACTCCTCGGGCCACGGCTCGGAACTGGTCTGTCGCAACAAATCGTGAATCTGAATGGGGAGGAGCTCCCACTCGACGACTCGCCGCCGCAACGATTCCTCGAGCTGTTCCGGCGCGAGGTCCAGACGCTGCGATGCGGCCGCGATCGCGTCCTCGGGGAACCGCGTGATGGGGAGCGCAACGCTGAGGCAGTATTCGCGATCTGTGTGGTCGAAGAGGCCGGCCTCCTTCAGCAGTACCTCGACGTGCGACCATCCATCACGGAAGGCACGAAAGATCTCCACCCCGACGATGTCGGCGCCAGGTTGACTGGCGGGCTCATTACGTAGCTTCGCCTTGAGGGAGCGGAGATACTCCCCCTTCTCCATCGCCTTTGCCAGCTCGACCTCTCGTTCGCCGGTGAGCAATGCGACTCGGCCGATCTCGCGGAGATACATCCGTACCGGATCGTCCAGCCCGGTGCTGGCAGAATCGGGGGTCGGCGTGCTGGTCCGCGAATCGACCGTCGCGACTCGTTGCTCGCCCTCGCGAACGAGATGCTCGGCCGCCGTGGCGCCGTCCAGAGCAAGATCTTCGAAGCCAAGAGGTGGGTCGCCAACCTGACGAAGCACGTCTGCTGGCGGGTCGGAGAAGTCCTCGAGGAGTTCATCAAGGGCGAAGACTTCGCTGGCGGCGAGGGACAACTCTCCACTTACCGGGTTGGGGCCGCCGTCTTTCGGGTCACCGCTTCCGTTGGCACCAACGAGGGTCGGCTGTGCAATGGATGCTGAAGTGTGCTCCTCGATGTCGTCGTCGGCTGCGCCGCGCCCATGGTGGTGCGCGGACACGTCCGTGTCGTCCGCGGAAGGTTCTCCTACTCGATCGACACGGCGGTCGACTTGGGGATCCGGCACTGTCACGTCATTTTGGGCGGCGGGGATCGGCATCGATCAGCTCTGCCTCGCGCATGGAATCAGCCGGCTCGCCGCCTGAATGCCTGAAAATAGGTCGGTTCACTCGCTCTTCCCGGCATAGATGTGATGGGATCAGGCTCGAATGAAAGGGCCCGAGATGCGGGGCCGGTTCCGTGGCCTGTGCGCTCCCTCTCGCGCTACAGAACCGTGTCCGGGGCGCACGAACGCTACAACGAACGTTTCCCGGCTGACAAGGAACCAGGGTCCATAGAAATATCGGCTGCTTCGGTGCAAATATCACCTCGGAGCAAATCCTGGTAGGACTCCCGCTGCCGTATGAGGATTGCCCGCCCCTCATGAACGAGCACTACCGCCGGCCTGGGCGTGAGATTGTAGTTGCTCGCCATGGCGAGACAATACGCTCCCGTCATCGGCACGGCCAGCAGGTCTCCAGCGTCAAGAGCGGGAAGCATCGCATCCTGGATGAGGATATCGCCCGACTCACAATACTTCCCGGCGATCGTGACGGGTAGGAGCTGCTCGCCCTCTGGGTCGCGATTGGCAAGCGCAACCGTATATTGGGCTCCATAGAGGGCCGGACGAATGTTATCGGCCATTCCTCCATCGACCGATATGTAGGTGCGGACTCCAGCGATTGTTTTTCGTGCCCCAACTTCGTAGAGAGTTACCGCCGCCGGCGCGATGATGGCCCGCCCCGGTTCGACCACGAGAACCGGCGAATGGAATCCGTACCTCAGGCAGCCACGCTCTATCGCCCTCGCCGTCGCGTTGGCCCACTCGTCGATGGAGACGTCGCCGCCCGAAGCGTCATCGGCAACACCGAAACCGCCTCCGGGAATAATGACCTCCGGCGTCGCGCCAAGTCGATCGCGAACTTCGCCGGCAAACGCCATGATCTCGTCAATCGTTTGCTCTACGAGAAGAGGATCGAATATTTGAGAACCCACATGAGCGTGGTAGCCGACGAGACGCAAGCTTTCAGACTCGCAGACCCTTGCCGCCGCACTCGCGGCCTGTCCATCCCAAATCGGGAAGCCGAACTTTGAATCCACGGCGCCCGTGCGCATCTTATGGTGTGTATGGGGATCGACACCCGGGTTCAGGCGCAGAACGACCTCGATCTCTCGGTCGGATTCACGGGACACGGCTTCGAGCAGGGTAATCTCGAGGTCGTTGTCGACGGCGACAAGTCCCACCCCGGCCGCAACGGCCTCCTGAAGTTCGGCGCGGCTCTTATTGTTGCCGTGAAAGATCATGTCGGAGGGAGGAACCCCAGCCACCAGTCCGGCGTAGATCTCGCCTCCCGAGACCACGTCGAGGCCACATCGCTCTTCCACCAGAATCCGCATTAAAGCGGGCGATAGATACGCTTTGCCGGCGTACACGATTCGTGTTCGGTCGTAAGCCCGGAGGAACGCGTCCCGGATCGATCTTGCCCTCGACCGCAAGGTTTCCTCGTCAAACACATAGAGGGGGGTGCCGAACTCACGAGCGAGGGTCAAAGCGGAAACGCCTCCAACCTCGATTTCGCCGAGAGTGGTGCGGCGTGTGGTTACGGGCCAGGTCATGAATCTCGCTTCTGTCCAACGCGAGGGACTATGCCTCCGCTCCAGACTTCATCTCGCCTTTAGAGACCGCAAGTCTAGAAGCGTACGGCGAGCGCTGCAATACCAGAGCCAGGCAGCGGGAACGGAGACGGGTATACTCGCGTCGGATCGATAGCGCTTCTCCGGTGTCCTGAGAGTCTGTATTACGCAACGAGTGAGTTTGTCCGCCTGCTATGCCTCCTATGACAGTCCTAACCGTCAATAATCTCGCCAAGTCATACGGCCCCGACGAGGTTTTTCGCGACATTTCGTTCCAGGTCGCTGACCGGGAGCACGTTGCGCTCGTCGGCGTAAACGGCGCTGGGAAATCAACCCTGCTCCGGGCTATCGCGGGAGTTGAACCGGCTTCCGCAGGAGAGGTTTCAATCGCGCGTGGAGCCAGGGTCGCTGTTCTCACGCAGGAGCCGCGTTTCGAGAGCGATCGGTCAGTGCGCCAGGAGGCCCAACTCGCGTTCGATGAAGCGCTCACCGCGATGGCCCGGATGCGTGAGCTCGAATCGGCAATGCAGGCCGCCACTGGAGATTCGCTGGACGAGCTCTTCGGGGAATATGAACGCCTGAGCCTTCACTTTGAAGTTTCGGGCGGCTTTGACGTCGAGCATCGAACCGATGAAGTGTTGATGGGTCTTGGGTTCAATGCCGAACAAATGGACGAGCCGGTACGAACGCTTAGCGGCGGACAGAAAACGCGAGTCGCCCTCGCCAAGGCACTCCTTGCCGACCCGGATCTTCTCCTCCTGGACGAGCCCACAAATCATCTCGATCTCGAAATGATCGAGTGGCTGGAGGGTTTCCTCGCATCCTGGCGCGGCGCGTTTCTCGTCGTCTCGCACGATCGCTATTTCCTCGACCGGGTGACCAACCGGACCCTGGACCTCTCGTTTGGGCGGCTCGAAGACTACCCCGCCCCATATGCGCGATACCTTCAGTTGCGCGAAGAGCGGTTGGCGCGCCGGCTCCAGGAATACGAAGAACAGCAAGAATTGATTGCCCGGACCGAGGAATTCATCCGGCGCTATAAGGCCGGGCAGCGCGCCCGGGAAGCCAAGGGCCGCCAGACGCGGCTCGACCGCCTCGAAAGGATCGACCGCCCGCAGGAGCAAGCGAGTCTCACGTTGCGGGTGCAACCGACCATACGTAGCGGACGCGAGGTCCTGACAGCTACGGCTCTCGGGGTTGGATACGCCGGTGCCGGCAACGGGCGGGTGCTGGTGACCACGCCCGAGCTGCGAGTCGAGCGGGGCGATCGCGTCGCGATCATCGGTCCGAATGGCAGCGGCAAATCGACGCTTCTGAGGTCGATGGTCGGTGAGCTTCATCCGCTCTCCGGGAGGGTCGGGTTTGGCACAAACGTCAAGGTCGGCTATTACGCTCAGGGCCACGAGGGTCTTCCGGTTGAAGGATCACCCCTCTCGATCCTCCTCAGTACCCAGCCGATGGGCGAAGAAGCGGCGAGAACCTACCTCGCTCGTTTCCTCTTCAGGGGAGAGGAGGTTCATCGCCCGATTAGCGCACTCTCCGGCGGAGAGCGGTCGCGGCTGGCGCTGGCCTGTCTCCTCGTAGAGGGCGCGAACCTGTTGATCCTCGACGAGCCGACAAATCACCTCGACATCCAATCACGCGAAACGCTCGAGGAGATGTTGACCGCATACGACGGAACGGTCATCTTCGTCTCGCACGACCGGTTCTTTATTGACCGGGTTGCCATCAGGGTCTGGGATGTGGCCGGGGGGAAACTTGTTCCGTACCTCGGAAACTACACCGACATGGCCAGGCAGAAAGCACGAGTGAGCGCTCCCGTTGCCCCCGTGGTGAACCCAAAGCCTTCTCCTGGAGCGACCGCGACCGAGGTGAGACCGAACCCTCGACGAGCAGGACAGGAGAGCGAGTCTCGACTTCAGAAGCGATTGATCTCCACGGAGCGCGAGATCAGCCGCCTGGAAGGGCGGCTCAATGAGCTGAGCGATGCCATTGCGATCGCCGGCATCGATGGTAATCGTCAACGTTTGGAAAGCCTTGGGGTCGAATACGCTGACGCCGAGGTCCAGCTTGACGGTGCATATCAACTCTGGAATGAGCTGAACGAACAGATCGAATCACTGGCTATGACCGCACCGGCTTGATGCAGTTTGACGACGCGAAAGCCCGACAAGGCCGCCAGCCCGAGAAGCGGCGCATCGTCATTGGTTTGACCGGACCGATAGCCTCGGGAAAGTCGACGGTCGCGAGTTACCTGCGAGAGAGAGGCGCAGACATCGTAGACGCGGATCGCGTCTATAGATCGCTCCTCGCACCTGGTTCGGAATTGGCGCGCCGGATTGTGGCCCGCTTCGGACCCGGCGTGGTCGCGGCGAACGGTGATATCGACCGCTCCGCGCTTGGAGATCTGGTCTTCCAGGACGCCGACGCGCTTGCCGATTTAGACCAGATCACGCATCCGAAAGTCGTCGATGAGATTCGAACCATGATAGATCGATCGAATGCACCGGTGGTCGTGGTCGAGGCGATCAAACTGGCGCAATCCGGGCTGGCATCAGACATCGATTCATTGTGGCTGGTGACCGCTGACGAGGCGACACGATTACAGCGGCTGATGACGCGCGCCGGGATGGATGAAGCGAAGGCCCGGGCGAGGATCGCGGCCGCCTCAGGACGCGTTCCCGACGGCATTCGAGTCGATTTTGCGATCGACAACTCGGGTGACATCGGCGCCACGCTACGCGCGGTTGACGACGCGTGGCAGGCGCTGCTCTCTGACAAGATGGATACGCGTCAGCACGAGATCGTGCCCACGCAAGAGGAGCCCTCGTGAGCGATACCGTAACCGTAGACGTGTACTTCGATTTCGCCTGCCCCTACGTGCACAGTGCGGCTTCATGGCTGCGAGAGGTCAACCGGCAGCTCGGTGACTCCCGTATCGAGGCAACCTGGAAGTTCTTCCCCCTGGAGCAAGTGAACGCTCCGGCCGATGCGGAAACCGCGATCTGGGATCTTCCGCCCGACCGTCGCAGCCGTGGCCGGGACAGCATGCATGCTGCGACAGCGGCGCGTCGTCAGGGACGTGATGCGTTTAACCGGTTTCACGCAGCGCTCCTCGCCCTCAAGCACGACGAAGGCTTCGACCACGGCAAACGGTCGACGCTAGA
>JAHWJF010000174.1 GCA_019348515.1 Chloroflexota bacterium
GTCCCGGTCACACCTGGTTCAATCGCCGCATGCTTGACCAGATCCATGCCCATGGCTACCGGTGCGCCATGGCCTCCGCCTACGCGCTGGAATTCCTGCCGATCTCGGCGCCGTACGCGGCGCGACACATCCTGCTCAACGTCCGTCCCGGCGGCATGATCATCCTCCACGATGCCGCGGCAGACCAGGAACGAACGATAGCCGTGCTCGAGCGCATCCTGCCGGCGCTCCGCCGCCGCGGGTACCGGGTGGTAACCGTGTCCGAGCTTGCCGCAGGAGGCCAGTCGCCAGGCGCTGACCACACGCGGAGCGGTACGAACGACACCAGTGCCATGGGTGCTGGCGCCGTGCAGTGAGTCAGGAACTAGATTTCCATTGACCGCGGAGGTCACGGACGTGGCCCTGCACCCCAAGGACGATCGCATCCTCACCACCACCGTCGCGGGCGGAGCGGCGATATGACCCAACCATGCACCTACTTTGCGCTCACCAGGCTTGCGCCTGCGCAACGTCGCGCTCCTCTCGCGTGCCGGCCTGATCTCATTCGCCGGCGCCTGGACTCCAATCGACGCCCTTCTGCGTTATCTCTATGAGGCGAGACGCGGTAGCGCAATGCCCGTATTAGACTTGCCGGTATCGTCTCATCGGCATCATCTCGCCGTCTCGCCAGGCTGAGAGGCGCACAGTCTGTCGTTTCCGTATTTGTGGCGCGTTGGACCACGGTGAACCGGGGAGGGCCTCTGCTCCATGTCGCGATCGCGTCTGTCAACGAGCCTCGTCATCCGCCTGTGGCGCCTGGCCGGGATCGCCGCCCTGCTCGTGATGGCGACAGCCCCTGCGGCGGGTGCATATCCGGTCGATCCGAACTGGTCGCCGCCGAGCACCGTCTACATTCCTGAGACCGGGCAGACCATCGATGGACTCTTCCTCGATCTGTGGCGGAGCGGGGGCGGCGCGATGTCGTATGGCAACCCGATCACCCCGGAGATGACCGAATCAGACGGGCAGATCGTCCAGTACTACCAGTACGCCCGGTTCGAGTACTGGCCCGAGGGCGATGAGAACGGCAACTACGTCACGCTCGGCGAGGTTGGCCGGGAGCTGGGGCCGCCGCTGCTCGTTCGCCGCTTCGCTTCCCGAGGCACCACGGCTCCGCGTGAGGAGCTGACCGTCGCACGGGCCTGGCAACCCCTCTCGGACGCTGACGCCACGCGGATGACGGTGGAGCAGCCGTCGTACCGGTTCGTGCCGGAGACGGGGCACGGCGTCTGGGGCGGGTTCCGCGCGTTCTGGGAGGCGACCGGCGAGGCCGCCTATCTCGGAAACCCGCTCAGCGAGGAGTACATCGCGGAGGGCGTCAGCTACCAGGTCTTCGAGCGAGGGCAGCTCCGCTGGCGTGAGGGCGAAGACATTGCGATGACGCCGGTTGGCGAAATGCTCGCCGCACGCTACGACGTCGCAAGAGCGCCTCAGCCCCAGGGGAGCGTCCCCGTGTATGACGAGTCGCTCTTCGTGCCGCCGGTAGCGATCCCGGCCCTGGACGCGGCGCCACCCGCCCCCAGCGGAGGCCGCGCGGTTGTCGTCTCACTCAGCCAGCAGGCGCTCTGGGCCTATGAGAAGGGCGTCGTGATTCGCAGCACCTATGTCAGCACCGGCAAGGAGAAGTTCCGCACCCCGGCCGGGTTCTACACCGTAAACACCAAAGTGCCCGAGCAGGATATGGCCGGCGTGATCGGCGGCGAGTCCTACAACGTGCCGAAAGTGCCGGACGTGCTCTATTTCACGAATCGGGGCCACGCCATCCACGGCACCTACTGGCACGAGAATTTCGGCACCCCGATGAGTCACGGCTGCATCAATTTGCCGATGGACGTCGCCGACTGGATGTATGAGTGGGCGCCGCTGGGGATGGCGGTCCTGATCGTGGAGTGAGCCTGGTCGGGAATCGGAAGGAGACGGCATTCCATACTCCGTCTCCTCTTTCACCCCTAGTCCCCTCCCGATGGGTCTCCTGCCCCAGGACCATATCACCGCCGCAGCTCATGCTCGCTACGCTACATTAACGCAACTTCGCGCTCCTGTGGGTTGCTGGGTTGATCTCGTTCGCTGGTGACTGGATGTTGAGCGCTGCGCTTCCAGTCTATGTCGATGAACGAGCGCAAGGGAGAAGCGTCGGCCCGCGAAGTGCGGGCCGACGCGTCGCTCAGCGGAACTGAGACTTCGAACAAGCTAGGGAACGGCCTGCTGCCTAGCTCGCTCGCCCGATACGCATCGCGGGGTCGTTCGCCGTGATCAAGACCACCGAGGGTCGCGGCGCGATCTCACCGTCCGGCCAGAGGCTCAGCGGCTCCTCCAGCGTCCCCTCCTCGCCCGGGTGCTGGACCGAGACCCACAGGGCGGTGTAGTCAGAGTTGAAGATCGGTCCGGAGCACTCGGCCCCGGGGACGGTGCTGAAGAATTGCATCGAGCGGCCTCGCTCTTCGCCTTCGGTCGGCGCGGCGAAGAGACCGTCGTTGCCAGGGAGGTTGTTCGCCATGCCGTCAGTCGAGATCCAGATGTTGCCGTCGTCGTCAAAGGTGAGGTTATCTGGCGCGGCAAACGGACTGACGTCGCCCGCGTAGCCACCGTACCAGGTGCCACTCGCGGTAGGATCGCCCGCGAGGATAAAGATCTCCCAGGTGAAGCTGGTCGCGGCGTGGTCGTCGTTGGCTTCGCTGATCTCGATGATGTGACCCGCAAAGTTCTGAGGCCGTGGGTTGGCGGCCTCGGCCTGCTCCAGCGTCCGTTGGTTGTTGTTCGTGCAGACCAGGTAGACCTTGCCGGTGACCGGGTTGGTCTCGAAGTCCTCCGGCCGGTCCATCTTCGTCGCGCCGAGCGCGTCGGCGGCAAGGCGTGTTTTCGCCAGGACCTCGCCTTGCGAGGCGAAGCCGTAGGCCGCGGTCAGCAGACCCTCGCCATGGACCAGCGGCAGCCACTGGCCGGTGCCGTCATCGTTGAACTTCGCGACGTAGAGCGTGCCCTCGTCGAGCAGGTCCGCGTTAGCGGCCCGATCATCCGGGTTGTAGGTCCCGCTGGTGACGAACTTGTAGGCGTAGTCGAATCGCTCGTCATCACCGGTGTAGAAGGCGACCTGTCCGCCCGGTGCGACCGCTGACGTGGCCCCCTCGTGCTTGAAGCGGCCAAGGGCGGTTCGTTTCTTTGGTGTCGAAGCCGGGTCGTATGGATCGATCTCGACCACCCAACCGAAGCGGAGTGGCTCGTTCGGCTCCTGCGCCAGGTCGAAGCGGGAGTGAAACTCCTCCCAGCGGCGCTCCGAGGCACCTTCGCCCACACCATAGCGATCATGCAGGGTCCGAAGCGGATCATCTTCGGGCAAGGTCGCCAGGTTGGCGAAGTACTGCTGGAAGTTCTCTTCACCGGTGAGGGCGGTGCCCCATGGCGTCGTGCCACCGGCGCAGTTGTTGAGCATGCCCAACACCTGCGTGCCGGTCGGGTCTTCGCTCGTCTGCAGCAGGTCAATGCCGGCCGCCGGGCCCGTCACCTCCATCGGGGTCGTGCCGGTGATGCGCCGGTTGTACTGAGAGTCCTGGACAACACCCCATTCTCCGGCGTCGTTGCGCTGCACCTCAACGATGCTCATGCCGTGAGCGGCCAGCTCGACGTCGACGATCTCCTGGGTGGGGTTGGTGAGGAATTCCGGGATCTCCGGCGGCGCGTTGTCAGGGTTCGGCAACGCGTCAAAATCGGGGTTCCGGGTGAGGTAGCCAGGGAACATCAGTTCGGGGTTGGTGTATTCGTGGTTGACCGTGAGCAGTCCACGGTCGGCGCTGTTCGAGCCTGCTGGCAAGGGAAAGAACCCGATCCAGTCGCAGTTGTAGCCAAACTGCTGCTCCTGCGCCTGAGCCGACTGGTTGGTGATGTCCCACTCCGGTGCGCCCGCCATGATCGGCTGGCCCCAACGCAGGAAGGGGACGGCGGTGTGGCCGGCCGCGACGACGATGTCATCACCGGTGTTTAGGGTGATCGGCGCGAAGGTGAGCCCTCCTACCTGCACCGCCGCACCGGGAACCGGCGTGGCAGCCTGAGCGCTAGCAAAGCGGGTATCCCGGCCGACGGCGGTGAGCACGAGGCCCGCGGTGAGACCCCCTTTCACCAGGCCACGACGGCTCCACCGTCGTGCCAGCACCTCCTGCATGGTCTCGCCAACGCCGCCCGTCGACAGCACCTCGTCGCGTTCGCCCTCGTAGAACTCTTCGTTCCGAGCACTCGTCATGACGCACCTCCTCGTGCGCAGCATCTTCCGCGCGTCCCGCGGGCAGACTGCATTGATCTCGGACCAAGCCGACGGTCCCTGCTTGGCCGCCGCATAGTCCATGCCACCGTACCCGGATGTCGTGACCGCTGCAGGTGCCATGAGTCGCCGCGGAGGAATACCCTGCCGGGAGGCATCTATGGACTGCCCCTCCGTCTGGTGCGTGAGATGGCTCCTTCAGCGTCTCGCGGACGAGTTGGGAGTCGGGAGTAGATGTGACGGGTGAGCAGTGACCCGCACCCCCTTATCTGTCATTCATCACCCTCGCGGAACTCCTCGGCCGTCAAACCATAGATGAGCTCGTCGAACAGCTCGCCGTCAGTGAAGACGGTCCGTCTCATGCGTCCTTCCAATTGGAAGCCCAGCGACTCATGGAGCCGGGCGGAAGCTTCATTGAAGCTGTAGACGCTCACCGTGGCCTTCTGATAGCGCAGCTCCCGGAAGTAATAGCGAAGGACCAGGGCGATCGCCTCAGCCGCGTAGCCGTGGCGGCGGTGCTCGCGGCGGATGGTGATGCCGTACGAAAAGGCGCCGGCACGCGGCTCGCAGTGATGGGTGGTGAGATCTCCGACCACCTCACCCGTCTCGTTCTCGATCACGAAGCGGAAGGCATCTCCCTCCGGTTTGCGCGCCGCCTCCTGCTGCGTCCACTGCCGAACCGCCTCCGTTGATTGCGGGAACGGGATGTTGGAAACGGCTCGGGCCTGAGCGTCGTCCTGGTTCCAAGCGAAATAGACCTCCCAGTCGGACGGCTCGATCGCCCGCAGCCGCACGCGCTTTCCCTGCCAAATGGATGCGTTGGTATCCATCGGGGCATGATAGGGGAGCCGGCGAGTCGGCCCTCTCCCCCTTCCCCCCTTGAGCGCAGCGCCCCCCTCAGCGCAGCGCCCCCTCGCCTCCTCGAGCACCCGGGCCGCTTCCTCGGCCACCTCGCGCACGATCTCCCCAGCGGGCTGGGTGCGCCGGACGAGACCCACGCCTTGACCGGCATAGAGGGCCATCGCCGCGATGTCGCCGGAGGCGCCGGCCACCGGAGAGTCGTTGCTGTAGCGCTCGATGGCGCGGCCATCCTCCCCGGTAGCCACGATCTCGCCCTCGCCGGGACGGGCCCCGACCGGCGGCTCGCCGGCGGTGCGCCACGTCTCCCAGGTGGCGTTACGGAGTGCGCGCAGCGGCGCGTTTGGCCAGCCGACGTCGAAGAGGGCGCTGTACGCGGTGTCGGTCTCGCCGGCGGCGATCACGGCCTCCCGATAGTCAGGATGCGTCGCCGCTTCCGCAGCGAGCAGGAAGCGCGTGCCCATCCAGGCGGCGCCCGCGCCGAGCGCGAGCACGGCGGCGAGCCCGCGGCCGTCCGCGATGCCCCCCGCGGCGACGACCGGCAGCGGAGCGACCGCGTCGACCACACGCGGGACGAGCGCCAGGGTCGAGACCTCGCCCCAGACGTGCCCACCCGCTTCCCAGCCCTGGGCCACGACGGCGTCGACGCCGGCGTCGGCCGCGCGGCGTGCTTCGTCCGCGCTGGCTACCGTGTGCAGAACGATCCCGCCCGCGCCATGGATCTGGTCGACCCAGGGTGCGGGATCGCCCCAGAAAAAGGAGACGATGCCCACTCCCTCCTCCAGGGCAATCGCCAGCCGCTCGGCGGGATCCCATTCCAGCACCAGATTGACGGCGAATGGTTTCGCCGTCAGGGCACGGGTCTCGCCCAGGAGGATGCGTAGCGCGTCCGGATCGCGCCAGGTGATGGAGAGCATGCCGAGCCCTCCGGCCTCGCTGACCGCGGCGGCGAGCGCCGGCGTTGTGATGCCACCAATGGGGGCCTGCACGATCGGCAGATCGATACCTACCAGTCGGCAGAACGACGTGTCGAAACGGAGTGTCAAGGTCGGTCTCCCTCCACTCGGTGCTCGCTCCATCGGTGTCATCCCAAGCCCGCAGGCGAAGCGAGAAGGATCTCGTTCACCTTGCGATTGTTGAGTGATGAACCGAGATTCTCCATTACGTTCAGGATGACACGGTCGGCACTCAGGATGCTACGGAACGCCGGAAGCGCACCCAGCCCGGCGAAAAGCGCACCCGCACCGTGCCATTGCCGTCGTCCACCACCCGCTCCGGGAGGCGCTCGTGCGGTGACCAGTCGAGCGCGTCGGCGACCCGGATCACCGTCCTACCCGCGATCGCGGTTAGCGGCCCACCGAGCGGAGCGACACCGCGCGCGAAGCGCCAGGCCCAGGCGGCCGGCAGCGAGGTCATCATCGTCCAGTCGGCCGCGGCCGGTACCGGCGCATACGTGACTCCCTCCGATGGTTGGGGCGAGGGCTGGAGCGTGCCCGCCGCGAGCGCCGGCAACGCCTCCACCAGCAGGCTGCCGCCGCGCGCCATCAGATCCCGTTCGAGAGCGGGTGCGCGGATGCCGTCCGGGATCGCCATCTCCGCCTGGGCCACGATCGGCCCGGTGTCGAACCCCGCATCCATGCGATGGACGGTCACCCCGGTCCCCGGCTCTCCCCGCCGCAGTGTCCAGAACACTGGCTCCGGTCCGCGGCCCGCCGGGAGGAGCGAGGGGTGAACGTTGAGGATGCCAAGGGGCGGGATGTCGAGCGCGGCAGGCGGTAGCCGCCAGGGGAAGCAGGCCGCGACGGCCACCTCTGGCGCGATCATCCGCATCGCATCAGTGGCCTCGGCGGCGGATTTCACCCAGACAACCGGAATTGCTTTCCCGGTGGCGAAGCGTTGGATCTCGCCCAGCCGCGTCCCCGGCTCACGCGCGAGGACGACCGCGGAGATCTCGCACCCGGCGTCGGTCAGTGCCACCAGGGAAGGCATTGCCGCGGCGCAGGACTGGCCGAGGAAGAGGAGACGCGCGATCGGGGTCATGGCCGGAATCCTGGAACACTCAACAGGCACGTTTTCTGCACGGGCAAATGTAAGCGCGTGGTCTGACGAGGATAGCCGGGGATCTCGACGGGGAAAAGTTGACGCGCT
>JAHWJF010000175.1 GCA_019348515.1 Chloroflexota bacterium
GATCGGCGTTGATCTCCAAGGCGGTTCCAGTCCGCGCGGCGACTGCAAATACCCGGGCCCAATCGAAATCGCCCCCCTCTCGCCGCTCGATCAGTCGACCAGATGGATGGGCGATGATATCCACGTTGGGATTGACCAGGACACGTTCGAGCCGCGCTGTAACCTCCTCTCGGGTCTGCTGGCGAAGACCCGTGTGCAGTGATGCGACGACCACGTCAAGACTTGCAAGAGTCTCGTTGTCAAAATCGAGAGTGCCATCCCGGTGAACCTCGACCTCCGCGCCGGACAACAGTTTTACGCCGTCTTCGCCGTCAACTGCTTTGATTTCATGCCGTTGAGATTCGAGTCTCTCGACGTCTAGACCGCCCGCGACGCCAAGCCCGTGGCTGTGATCGGTTATCCCAAGCAACGAGTAGCCACGCAACGCGGCCGCTTCTGCCATCTCGCGGATTGATGCAGAGCCATCACTCCAAGTGGTATGGGCGTGAAATTCTCCGTTGATGTCTGATGCCGTCACCAGTGATGGAATCTCGTCCCATCGCTCGAATTCGTCATGGCCAGCTCTCAGCTCGGGCGGGATAAAAGGGAGATCGTGACTGGCATAAACTTCCTCTTCTGACGCGGCACGTTCCGGAACGTTCCCCAATCGCTCCAGATGCATCGCGTTCCCTGTGGCGCGGACCAGAGTCGATCCCCATGCGTCCGGGTGCGTCAAATACACGTCCGCCATGATCCCGGCCGCGAGACGGAGGCGAAGCGCATTCTCCCCGGTCCGCTCTGCCTCGGACACCATCGGCAGGGAACAGATCGCATTGAATGAGGCAAGCAGATCCGTTGACGCAACGACGAAATCGAGATCGTCGACGGACACGTCCCACCGCCGGGCGCTTCCGGCCAGGCTGATCGTATCGTCCGGCCGAACCCGGCGATAGGCATCTGTGAGCGCGTTGGCGAGAGGGATCGCGGTGCCTAGCGGCGTGCGCCCGGTGCGGCGCTGCAACGATTCAATCCCGGAACGGATTGTTGCTTCGGCGCGTGCTCCGAGTCCCTTGGTCTCTCGTACCTTTCCGGAGATCAAGGCGGCCTCGAGAGATGAGAGATTGTCTACACCGAGTGCGACGTGGAGACGTAATGCCGTCTTGGCGCCAACGCCTGGGAGAGCGGTAAGTTCCACCAGTGACTCAGGGAGCCGACTCGTCAACTCCCGGTGGGCGTCGAAGTTGCCGCCCGCCAGGATTTGCTCGATGGCAGCCGAGATCCCTTCGCCAATGCCCGGAATCTCACGCAGGCGGCCCTCGGCGGCGACCGTGGCCACGTGGTCCGGGAACATACGAAGCGACTCTGCGGCGCGCGTGAACGCACGAGTGCGAAACGGGCTTTCCCCCGCGATTTCCAGTAGTCGGCCGTGCCGCTCCAGAATCTCGGCTACGGCGGCATTGGACAAACTGGCCGTCATGAGGCCTTGGCGGCTCCGTTTGCACTTCGCTCTGCTGGCGAATCCTGACGCAGGCGACGCTGTATCAACCGGACCGTGGCGGCCGGATCCTCAGCAAGGACCAACATCACGTCATCGGAGCGAAGAATAGCCATCGCTTGTTGCACCGCCGACCGCTCATCTGGAGCCTGGAGAACAATTGGGGGAACCTGGTTAGCCGCGGCGCCGTGGCGAATTCGTTCCATGCGCGCGGTATCCCAGGTCCCATGCAAAATCAGGACGCCCCCGTTCCGTCCCAGGAGACGCCCTATCTCCGAAATATCATCGTCAACTATTTCAGCCATCGAGCCAACAACACGGACCTGCCGGCCTGCTCCCAGGTTCACAGAAGCGCGAAGGGAGGCGCGGAGGAACCAGGGCGGCATCGGCCGATCCACGACAATCGTGGCGGAACCCGTATCAAAGACATTAAAGGAACCCGGCATAGTCTCCGGGCGCGCTTCATGGGAAGCTAGGCCGGCCGCGATGAGCCGCTGCGGGAGTCCGCAGCAGCGCGCGATCGCCGTGGCAAGGAGCGCGTTCTGCATAGCAAACGGGATGTCACCTCCTCGGGTCCAGCGGAGGCTCTGAGAACTGACTATGGACTGCGTTCGTCGTTGTTCCTGAATCATGATCGTGCTGTCTGCCACCCAGGACGCGTCGCCCCCGCGCTGAAGGTGACGCCGAAGGACGGGCGCTTCGGCACTGATCCCCACGAGATACCGATCCGGTGCGTCGTCGGGATCCTCCGAAAGAGCAAAATCGTCGGCATTGAGCACGAGCCGTCCGTTGGACGACACTCTCCCACACAGGGAACGGAGCGCTCTCCGAGCTTGAAGCGTCTCCGGTGTGATCATGCAGGCTTCGTTGTTGGCGCAGAGGTTTACCAGGGCGACGACCGGGTACGTTGAGCCGTGTGCGCCAAGAGTCTGAACCGTTGCCCAGTCAAGCTCCTGGAGAGCAACGTCAAGGCCGCCCGCCGCAAGCCTGGTTAACGCCCGGGACCACGGGCCTAGTTCACCTCTCTGACGTTCACCTTCGATCTCCACACCGCGGTCCGTCCAAGACGCGAACCGGTACCCACCAGTACGGAATATCGACTCAACTGCCCGCAGTACGCTTGTTTTTCCGCGTGACCCGGCCACAGCGATGACCGGTGCAACCTGCTCTCGGTCGAGACGAGTTCGCCATCGCTCAAATCCTTCCGGCCGCGGAGCGTTTGCAATGAGAGTTGGACCGGTCATTGGGAGGAGTGGCGATCGGCATGATGCGCTGCAATCGCCTCCTCGAGCTTTGGCAGAATTGCTTTAATCGCCACGCCGCGATGACTCATGAGATTCTTCTCCTCGTCGAGAAGCTCAGCAACCGTTCGTCCGTCTCCGAGCAGGAAGAGCGAGTCGTAACCGAACCCGCCGGATCCACGCTCGTGGTCAAGGATAGTACCGTGGAGGACTCCTTCGCTTATCCAGACGCGCCCTGTTGGAGATGCAATAGTGACAGCACAGACGAAGCGGGCAGACCGCCCGGACGCTGGAACATGTGCCAGGGCCTCCAATAAAGCTCTGCGGTTCCTTGCCTCATCGGGAGGTTCTCCCGCATAGCGCGCTGAACGGACGCCGGGTGCCCCACCCAGCGCTTCGACCTCCAACCCAGAATCGTCGGCAAGGGCGAGCATGCCCGATTGCCGCGCCGCCACAAGCGCCTTGAGGTCGGCGTTTTCTCGCACTGTCGTTCCCGTTTCCTCGGGGGAAGTCAGTCCGACGTCCTCGAGGCTGAGAATCGAGAGGTCAGACGGTAGCAGTTCCTGGAGTTCGCGGAGCTTTCCCGGGTTTGACGTGGCGATCAGTAATCGATGACTCGTGTCTCTGGTCATTCTTGGTCGCTTCAGTAACTTGGCCGGTTGAGATCGAACCGAAAAGCGCAACGGCGTTTGCCGTCGTCGCCCGACAGAGTTCCTCTGCAGTGAGATGCCATAACGGGGCAAGGATCCCGGCTATCACGCGGAGGTTGACTGGGCTGTTTCGCTTGCCCACCCCTGGAGGCGGCAGATACGGGGCATCTGTCTCGAGAAGCAATCGATCAACCGGCATCCTCTTTAGCAACCCCCGCAGTTTCTCTGACCGAGGGCGAGTTGCGAGGCCGCCTATTCCTACATAGCAGCCGCGCTCTATTGCCCAATCCGCGAGGAGATCGGTTCCGTCGAACGAGTGAAGCACGATCGGGGCCAGATTCGGCCAACGGTCAAGTTCGGCGGTAAGAGCGTCGGCCGCGTCTCGTTGATGGATGATTGTTGGTAGTCCTTCGCTTGAGGCGATCTCTAGTTGAATCCGGAAAGCATGTTCCTGCTCTTTGAACTCCGGTTGCGACCTTGCGAAATCAAAGCCTGTTTCTCCGACGGCGACGGCCCCGGAATCGCGGAGAGCCCGCAGGAGATCGCGGGCCAGTTCGGGCCCCGATTCGCCGGCGTTCTGTGGGTGCAACCCAAGGGCGACGCCGACATGGGGATACTGGTCTTGAAGGGCACGGGACGAAAGCCAAGTCGCAGGCGAGTACCCGATATTAATGACTTGGCAGACGCCTGCCGCGCGAGATGCCTCCATCACTGCGTCTAGGTCATGTGCGAAAGCGGCATCATCGAGATGCGCGTGCGTGTCGATGATCGGAGGAACCCGGGCCGAATCCATCACTTGACGGTAACACTCTTGGCTAGGTTCCTGGGCCGATCTGGGTCATTCCCGCGCTCGAGGGCGGCGAAGTACCCGAGGAGTTGCCCTGGTATCGCCTCCACAAGCGGATTGGCGATTCCGGCATCCGGCACCGGAATGAAATCGTCGAATATCGGATCTTCAATGCTGCCGACGCCGATCATATGTCCGCCTCGGCTCTTGAGCTCCGCGGCCCCCGAGAGGATGTCTGTCCGGGTCTGGTCGTCGGGACAGAGAACGACGCACGGTGTCCCCGGTTCAACGAGCGCAATCACGCCATGCTTCAGCTCTCCGGCGGCGAATCCTTCGGCGTGAATGTAGCTGACTTCCTTGATCTTGAGGGCGGCTTCCAGCGCAGATGGATAATGCACACCCCGGCCGATGACAAAGAGGTGTTCTGATCTCGCGACCGTCGTGGCAATGCCCCTGATACGCTCACGCGTCCCGTTGACAAGCACCTCATCGATAGCGTCTGCCGCGCGGAGAACCGCTTCGGATCCGGCGCTTGACCTTCCGGCCACCGCACTCGCCGTCAAGAGCAAAGTCGCTAGCATGGCGGTGTAGGATTTTGTGGCGAGAACGCACTGTTCAGTTCCTGTGCGAAGGAGTACTCGTGTCTCGACGCTTCGATCGAGCGTGGAGCGCGGCGTGTTCACGATGGCAGCCAGCCTCGCACCGCGGTTTCTAGCTTCGGCCATCGCATCCAGCACATCAACTGTTTCCCCGCTTTGCGACAATGCTACCACGAGTGCTTCGGGGCCGAGGCTCTGCGAGCGGTAGCGAAACTCGGAGGCCGGGGCGATCGTGACGTCGTGGCCGCAGATCTCACTAAACAAATACGCGCCCGCCGCCGCGGCGTTGCCGGCCGTTCCGCACCCGACAAAAATCACCTTGCCGGACGCGCGAACGGCATCTGCAAGGACCTGGATTTCATCGCGCGCTTCGCGAACGAGACGGCGTAACGCCTCCGGTTGCTCCGAAACCTCCTTCGACAAGAAGTCCGGATAGTCACCGCGGTCGATGTCCTCCCGCGGCCCAACCTGCACTCGTGAGATGGGTGTAATCTGCCGCATCGACGAACGGTCGTAGAGGTCAACGCCGCGGGCATGGAGCACGGCGAGTTGGTCATCTTCCAGGTAGACGAGTTCGTCGGCATGATCATGGAGAGCGATGGCATCCGAGGCTACTGTCGATCCGTACTCGCCAAGGCCAATGACGAGCGGGGAGACGCGTTTCGCGGCGACGAATCGTTGTTGCAAGCGATCCATGACTACAACGGCGTTGTACCCGTCGAGTTGACTAAAGGTGTTTGAGACTGCGGCCCCAAGATCGCGGCCGGCAGCAAGTTCTTCTTCCACGAGGTGAGCCACAACATCACTGTCTGTATCGGATTCCAGCTTGTGTCCACGAGACTCTAGGGCCGAACGCAACTCCGCGTGATTCTCGATGATGCCATTGTGGACGACAGCAATTCGCCGGAAGCAGTCGACATGTGGATGAGCGTTCGCCGCGACGACTCCGCCGTGAGTCGCCCAACGAGTATGACCGATTCCCTGGCTGGATATCGGGTACACGCGACGCCGGCCATTGATGCGGCCGACGTCCTTGTCGATGAGAAGGTGGTCAGCGGCAGAAAGCGCCAATCCCCAAGAGTCGTAACCCCGATACTCGAGCGTTTTCAACGCGGTAAGAACGGCGTTGCCGACGTCGGTCGGTTGACCGACAAAGCCGAAGACCCCGCACATCCTAGTCCCTCACATGCCGGTGTTCCGGCAACACATCGCCAAGCGGCGCCAGGGCGTGATCGGCCTGCCGCTGAGATGTCGATTGGTGTGGGGATGTTCGGTTTGGGTCTAAGCCTGCACATCGGCCAGCGTTTGTCGACGGGTCACCCCGCCGGTTTGTACTGGACGCTACGACCGTGCTAGCCGGGGAGCCATCCGCCGAATCGTTCGATCGGCTCCCACCTCGTCAACTCGTTCCTCCTCACGAGTCCTGGCGCTTGAGATGAATAATTGATCGGGCTGTTCCCAAGTTCGCATCCCTCTTCCAGAGTGTAGCGTTAGCGTCCGCTTCAAGCAATGGATTCCTATACTCGGACTGGGACCCGCGGCAGCCGAGGCGAGTGGTGGTGAAAAACGGAGTTGGGAGCCACAGTGATCGAGCGTTATACGCGTCCCGAGATGGGCGCGATATGGAGCGAACGGCGGAAGATCGACGGCTGGCTCGCCGTCGAAAAAGCCGTCTGTGAAGCGTGGCACCGACGCGGACGAATTCCGGAATCCGCGATGCCAGCTATCCGGGGCGCGACTTGCGATCTCGATCGCATGCAAGAGATCGAGCGCGAAGTTGATCACGATCTCATTGCGTTCTTGAGAGCCACTGGTGAGTCGGTCGGGTCCGACAGTCGGTTCATCCACATCGGCCTCACGAGCTCCGACGTAGTCGACACGGCACTCGCACTCCAAACAACGGCCGCGGCCGACCTCATCCTGCCGGCTCTTGAGAAACTCGCCACAATTGTGGGACGGCAAGCTGTTGACCATCGAGATACGCTGATGGTCGGTCGTACTCATGGCATGCACGCCGAGCCGACCACGTTCGGGCTCAAACTCGCCGTTTGGTACGACGAATTGCGGCGCCAACATCGACGGTTGGACTTGGCGCGGGAGGATATTGCGGTCGGCAAGATCTCTGGGGCGGTCGGCACACATGCGCACGTGCCACCTGATCTGGAGGAAGAAGTCTGCCGCGACTTGGGCCTGGGTATCGCTCCCGCGTCGACCCAGATCATCCAGCGCGATCGGCACGCATTTTTTCTCGCGGTGCTGTCTGGAATCGGTGGCACACTCGAAAAGATGGCGACCGAGATCCGCCACCTGCAGCGCACGGAAGTCGGCGAGGTGGAGGAGCCGTTCGACCCTGGCAACCAGGGGTCGTCGGCGATGCCGCACAAGCGGAATCCTCACGCGTCCGAGCGGATCGCCGGCCTCGCACGATTGCTTCGCGGCTACGCGACGACCGCGGCAGAAAACAACTCCCTCTGGCACGAACGAGATATCAGTCATAGCTCCGCGGAGCGAGTCATCATTCCAGATGCTTGG
>JAHWJF010000176.1:0-1755 GCA_019348515.1 Chloroflexota bacterium
TCACGTGGGCGACGGTCGCGGCAACCAGGTTGGGATCGGTGAGCGGGGCGAGGGACACGAAAGCCACCTCGTCTGCGAAGTCTGCTCTCAGCTCCTCGATTACGCGCAGAGCGAGCCGGGTCTTGCCCACTCCACCGGGGCCGGTCAGGGTCGCCAGACGGGCGCCACTGTGCCGAGGGAGGAAGGTGAGGGCTGCGATTTCACGTTCCCTGCCGACGAAGCTGGTCAGAGGGATTGGCGGCGCACCGAGCCGACCTCGATCCGGGCGCGGGATCAGCGGCACCAGCTGGAATTGGCTCCCGTCGGCGGGCGTCCGGTCGGCCATGGGCAGGTCCTTTGCAGCATGCGGCAGACTTGCCTCCATCATCCGCCGACCAGAACTTCTCGTCAACGCGACGCCGCGCTCGTCAGGACGCCACATGCACCCGGTTCACGGCAGCGATCGGGATGGACTCCGGACTAGCCCTTGCTCCCGCCCCATGAATGAGCGCAATGCCTTCCCAACGTCATGACCGACGTCGTATGCCAAACGTCACCGCGTTACGCCGCTCTCCAGCCGAACTTCTGCTCCGCTTGGCGGGCGATGTGGCGACCGATGGGGATGGAGGAGGTGGCCGCGGGCGAGGGGGCGTTCAGAACATGAATGGTGCGCTCGGTCTCCCCAATGAGAAAGTCATGCACCATGGTGCCGTCGGCCAGTACCGCCTGGGCGCGCACTCCCGAGCGGTAGGGCGCGAGATCCGATAGCTCCAGCTCCGGACAATAGCGACGGCAGAGCGCGAGATAACGGGATTTCACTAGGGAGTTCGCCATCTCGACCGCGCCGGACCTCAGGTTCGCCCGGATGACCCTGCGAAAACCGGAGAACTCGGCCATCTCGCGCAGATCGCGTAGGCTGACGGTGCCGAAGCCGTACCCCTCCCGTGCGAAGGCGAGGACGGCGTTTGGGCCGACCGTCACGTAGCCGCCGATCATGCGCGTCAGGTGCACGCCGAGGAACGGTAGCTCCGGGTCCGGAATCGGGTAGATCAGGTGGTTGACGATCTGGTTCTTGTCGGCGCCCAGCCGGTAGTACTCCCCCCGGAACGGGACGATCCGGAAATCGACGTCCACACCGCACAGCCGCGCAATTCGGTCGGCCTGGAGTCCGGCGGCGGCGATCACGTGCCCCGCCCGGATGCGGTCTCGGCCCACCTCGAGCGTCACGCCCGAGGGGTTTTCTTCGATGTGGGAAACTTCGCTCGAGGTGAGGATGGCGCCGCCACGCTCGCTGACGACGCAGGCCATGGCCTTGGCGACCTGAGCGTAGTCGACGATGCCGGTGGTCTTGACCAGGAGACCGCCCAGGCCACGAATACGCGGTTCGCGCCGGGTCAGCTCGGTCTTGTCGATCCGCTCGACGTCGATCCCGTTAGCGCAGGCGCGCTCATAGAGCGCCTCCATGCGTGGCAGCTCCGCCGCCTCGGTGGCCACCAGCAGCTTGCCACACTGCTCGAAGGCGATATCGTGCTCACGGCAGAACTGGATCGTCGCTTCGACGCCCTCGCGGCAGAACTGGGCTTTGAGGCTTCCCGGTTGGTAATAGACACCGGCGTGGATGACCCCGCTGTTGCGGCCGGTCTGGTGGCGGGCCAGTGCCGGCTCCTTCTCCAGCACCGCAACGGAGATCCCCGGGAACCGCTCCGTCATCTGCATCGCCGTCGATAGCCCGACGATGCCCCCGCCAATCACCGCAAGATCGAAATCAGCCATTCA
>JAHWJF010000176.1:1855-7265 GCA_019348515.1 Chloroflexota bacterium
TCGATAGCCCGACGATGCCCCCGCCAATCACCGCAAGATCGAAATCAGCCATTCACCCACCATGCGCGAATCCGCTGCCTGTCTGTAACGCACAACTCTATACGGAGTCGGGAGTCGGGAGTCGGGATTCGGACGGCGGGAGGAGAAGATCCTGCCGACCTCCGGCTCGCTCCAATGGCCGATAGCCGATAGCCGATTCGCGGCACCACTGGAACTCAGTCGCGCCTTCAGCGCAAGTACCGGCATACCCCGCTGCGGCAGAAGTAGCGAGAGCCGCAGCAGTGCTCATCCCGCTGACAGAGGCCACCCACGTTGCGGCAGCAATTGAGGGCGCCGTCGTAGCGGAACCCATTGTCGGCGCAGTAGACGACTTGCGAGGACCGGCGCCTTCTGGCACGGCGGGGCGCGACAGCATGATGGAGGCACTGATTCGTGTGATAACAGGCGCCCCCAAGGGGGATCCTGGCATGATGTGCCGCTGTTCGCGCGACGCGCAACACCGCGAGCACGCTCGGAACCACGGCGACGGCTCCACGCAGCAGCCGTCGCCGTGAGCCACCCGTGGCCAGCGCCCGGGTCAGACCATCAAATACCTGGTCATCCACCGAACCCGCCTCCAGACGTAGCGCGGGCGCTCTGTGTGGAGCGCCCGCGCCGGCTAGCCTGCTATTGGCTCCAGTCGCAGTAGCCGAACCAGTTGCAGTAGCCAGTAGTACAGCTCGGGCAGCCGCTGCCCCAGCCGCAGTACCCCGGACAGGCTTCACCCGGGCCGTACCAGCCAGTGCATCCTTGAATCTCGAGGCAAACGCCGCTGCTGTCACTCCCCTGGCGGCAACAGATCATTGACCCGTCGCAGGGGTTATCGTCATACGGGCCCTGCCAACAACCGCAGCCCGGACCCAATGGATAGTTCGAACAGCGTGGATCCACGTACTGACCGGACTGATTGTAGTATCCGCCAGAACCTCCAGCGATGTTGCCGCTGCCTCCAGACGCATCGGCAATCGCCATCCCGCCGTCAGCCGAAACAGAGACATCGGTCACGTTGGATACGTTGTCGCCGTTGACGCGCACACCACCCTGGGTGTTTCCGATGCCGATCGTATTTCCGACGTTGCCGCCGCTGTTGATGTCACCGACGAACACCGTGCCAGCGTCCGCACTCGACGTCGCGACGCCCCCGCTCCCGGCACTCGCGCTCGCGGAGCCCGCGGAGCTGCAAAAGCCGCCGATGCACGATGCCAAGCCGCAGCAGGCCTCGTCGAAGCCGCAGCGATTGCCCTCGAAGGTGCAGCAGTTCAGATCGCCGTCGTAATCGAATCCGTTCCAGGCGCAGACCAGTGGGGCGTCGGCGCCCACGCACTGGCGATCGTCCCGGCAGGGATCTCCGGGGCCACTCTGGCCGTGATGGGCTGCCACGTCGAAGGCGTTCCGGCGGAACGCCCCCAGGAGTGCCGCGCCACCGACACCAACCAGACCGCCAAGCACGCGTCGTCTGGAGCCAAGCCCCGCCACTTTCCGGGCCCAATTGTCGAAGCGCCGATCGTCCATGGAAGCTCTCCTCTCATCGCCGCCGAACGTGCAGGTGCCGGTACGTCGGTAACCGGGTCAGCCCGCTCGGGCTCACTCGTGCTACGACCAGGCCACGGCCACGTCGGCCAGGGTGGTCTCCGTAGCGCCATCCGCCAGGTACATCACCGTCCAGACGGGCTGCCCACGATCGACGTCGCCGAGGATGGTGCCGCCGTCCGCACAGTCATAGTGGACCGCCTCACCGGCGAGCACGACGTCGATATCGGCGAGCAGGAGACAACGCTCTCCGCCGGCAAGCTCCAGCCCCCAGGGCAGATTCCAGGATTCGGCGTCGTTACCGGGAGTGGTTTCCTTGTCTCGATCCAACGGGGCGGTCAGAGCGAGCAGGACGACCTCGTCGGCGAAAGGCGAAGTCATGCACGCGACCTCGCCGGGCGCCTCACCCGACTCAGCTGGCGGCGCGAAGGGATTCTCGAAACAGGGGTCGTAGACCTGATTGTTTTCGCCGAGACAGTCCCAGGCATCGGGGCGACCCGGAGTCATCAGCGACTCGAAGCCGCACACGCCGCTCACGTTCGCCGTCACGGTCAGTCCGGCATTCAATCCTTCGCTGTCGTAGGGAAAGACATAGGCGGGAATGGTTCTCGCCATATCGCCCGCGGCTGCTTCCGGTTGGGCCTCGGGCGTGGCGTCCTGAGCGACCCCAGCAATGGGGATAAGAACCACGAGGCCCACAAGCCCCATTAGCACGAGCAGACGACGCATGACCGTCCCTCCTCATTCGCGGCAAGCCGCCTATTCAATTCGCGGTTACTTGGGTCAACTGAGCACACTATACGGGACTCCCGCCCGGTCTGCGCGGCGGTCGCCGTGAAGGCATGTCGCTCAATAGCCGGTCTTCTCAACCCCTCAACTCCTCGGCTCAAAATGTGATGCTCAGTCCGCCATCGACGCCGAGCACCTGCCCGGTGATGTAGGTGTTCTGCTCGCTGGCCAGCCAGGCGACACTCGGCGCTACTTCGGCCGGTTCGGCGTGACGGCGAAGCGGCAGCCTTGCGTTCTCGACGTAGACCTGCTGGAACCAGCTGGTGTCACGCTCGTGGACGCCGTCCATGACACTGAGCCGGGTCGCGATGAACCCCGGCGCTATGGCGTTGACGAGGATGCCGTGGGACGCGAGATCGACTGCGAGGTTGCGCGTCGCCTGCTCCAACCCGCCTTTGGCCGCCGCATAGGCCAACGCCGATTCAGCGGCGAAGCGTCCGTGAATCGATGTGATGTTCACGATGCGACCGTAGTTCCGTTCCGCCATGCCACGCGCCACAGCGGTCGCCAGCAGCACTGGCGCGGTCAGATTGACCGCGATCACCTGACTCCAATCCAGCAGGTCCAGGCTCAGCGCAGGAGTCTCCCGCCAGATCCCGGCATTGTTGACGAGGATATCGAGCGGACCGGCCGCGTTCTCAGCTGCCCCGATCAGGTCGGGGATTTCGCGTGAATTGGCCAGGTCGAACGGCAGGAACGCCACCTCCGCCGGAAGATTGCCTGGTGCATCCCGCGCGACCGTCACTACCCGAGCCCCCTCCGCCAGGAAGCGCTCAACAATGGCTCTCCCGATTCCCTGCGTCCCCCCTGTGACGAGCGCGGTGCGATCGCGCAGCATCGTGCTCCAACCTTTCAGTCTTGAGCGTCGCCCGACAACACACGAGGATCCCGACACGCCTATGACGAGAATGAATCGCTAGCTGACAGTTGCCTCTCAGCGACGTTGCGCCTGGGTATGATATGCGTGACCAGCCGGCGCTCTCGCTCACGAATGTTGGCTCCGGGACGCAGACCCATGTGATCCCGGGTCGCGAGGAGGACGGCGCCGGACTGGCGGCACCGCGTAATGCGCGTGTCGCGCAACTGATGGAGGTTCACCTACCGCGTGGTGGCCAACGAGCAGGGATCGTCACTCGCCCTTGGGCAGCCGTCACGGCCACGGCCCCTGCTGGGCATGGCGCGGCGTAGACGATCGTCCGGCCGCGCGAGCGGAACTGGGTGGCAGGCGCTCCTCTTCTTGCTGCCCGCTCTGCTCCTTGTCGCGTTGATCTTCATCTACCCTGTCTACAGTCTAGTCCGGATGAGTCTCTATCAGAGCCTCGGCATCATGTCGCTGTATGTCGGGTTCGACAACTACGCGGTGGTGCTGAACGATCCCCTCTTCCTGACTAGCGTCCGCAATAACCTGGTGCTGATGGCCTGCGTGCCGGTCATGATCGTGGTGGCGCTCATCCTCGCGCTGCTGCTCTATGAACAACGGAAGGCCGCCCCGCTCTTCCGCTTCATCCTCTTCACGCCGTACATCATCTCGATCACGGTCAGCGGAATCGCCTTCAGCGCGATGCTTACCAAGAACGGGGCTCTCAACCAGATGCTGGAGACGGTCGGGCTCGGATTCATGCGTCAGGACTGGCTGGGCGACCCGAAGATTGCCCTCCTCTCCGTCGGCGCGGTGATCATCTGGCGCGAGGCCGTGCTGGGTGTGGTCCTCTTCGTGGCGCGGCTGCTGTCGCTTTCGACCGAACCGTTGGAAGCGGCGATGGTCGATGGCGCCTCCCGCTGGCGGGCGCACTGGTCGGTGACGCTGCCGCAGATGCGTGGCATCATCGGCTTCTACGCCATCACCTCCGTGATCACGGTAGCGGTCTGGACATTCTCCTATGTCTTCGTGATGACCAACGGTGGACCTGGTAATGCGACGATGACCGCCGATCTCTACATCTACCAGAACGCCTTCACGGTAGCGCAGATGAACCTCGCCGCCGCCGCCACTCTGGTCCTCATTGCCGCCATTGTCGTCGTCGCGGTCTCGGCCCTGCTCCCGAGACTGAGGAGCAGATCGTGAGTGCCGCGAGTGGAGTCGGTCAGTCGGTTAGTCGGTCAGCCGGTCAGGGGAGCGATGCAACCCCTATTCGCCACCCGACCCCTAACTCTCGACTCCCGACTCCCGACTCCCGACTCCGGATCGGCGGCGTCGTGCAACAGGCTATTCTGCTGCTGGCCTCGCTGATCGCCCTCTTCCCGTTGTGGTTCATGCTCTGGACGGCGATCCGCAGCCAGGACGACTATTTTCGCTCGCCACTTGGCTGGCCGAGCGGTATCCACTGGGAGAATTTCAGCGGGGCATTCAACGAGAACATTGGCCGGTGGGTGCTCAACTCCGCGATCGTCACCACCGGCGCCGTGCTTCTCGTGACCCTCATCAGCGTGCCGGCCGCCTACGCCTTCGTGCGGCTGCCATTCAAGGGATCGGAATTCCTGCTGAAGGTCTTCGTCTTCCTCATGGTGATCCCGCCGATCGTGATGCTGCTACCTCTCTTCTCGCTGATGAACGCATTGGGCCGGGTGAACCACTTCGACGCGGTGATCGTGGCCTACGCGGGGTTGATGTTTCCTTTCTCCGTCTTCATGATGACCCGCTACATCGAGACGATCCCGACAGACCTCTACGAAGCGGCGTTCGTCGAAGGAGCATCCCACCTGCGTATCCTCTGGTCGATCGTGGTGCCGCTGATCGTGCCGGCCCTGCTGACGCTCGGCATCGTCAACGCCCTCTGGGCCTGGAACGAATTGCTGATCGCGGTGGTGATGCTGCAACGTGAGGAATCGCGAACACTGCAGGCCGGGCTGGCCTTGCTCAAGGGGAAAAACACGATGGATATCCCGCTGGTCATGGCGGGCGCCACCATCTCGGCGATCCCCCTGCTGCTGCTCTACCTCTTCGGGCAGCGCGTCTTCATGAGCGGGTTACTGGCCGGTGCGGTGAAGGAGTAGGGACAAAGTGGGTGAGTCGGTCCGTCGGCAAGTGGTTGGTAGAGGCGAGGTTGGCCTC
>JAHWJF010000512.1 GCA_019348515.1 Chloroflexota bacterium
CCTGGGTACTCATCGGGAAACTGTTTGCAATGCTCGAACATCACTCCAGCGCCCCCTCCAAGACACCCCAGAGCCTGATCTTCAGAGCGTCAGGAGGAATATCGGTCGCGAGGTACAGGTCCGGGGGAGCAGTTAGGAGATAAACGTGGACGGGCCAGCGCATCTCCGTGCCGTTCAGGAAAACGCCCTGATGTCTGGGCGCGAGCAAGACGGTCTCCAGCGAATCCGAGATGCCCGAGTCAGTAGGCAGGAAAGGAGGATCTAGATAGACCCAGGCGTAATCATCTCGTTCCCCACACGTCACCCACCCCCTGAAGTGAGCCCGGTGCAGCCGCGCCAGCTCTGGCGCTTCGGCTGGCTTGATGAGCCAGCCCTCTGGATCAGAACTCCGGGTCGACTCGGTGGTCATCGCCGTCAGTCATCCTCGTTACGGGAGCGCAAGTGCTTTCTCGCGAGGTAGAGCCGGCGGCGGTCCGCGGCGGATAACTCCTCCTCGCCACCAAGAAGCACGTAGTTGTCGCGCGCTTCTGCGTAGCGGCCTTCGTCGAAGGCCCTCCGTGCAGCCAACTTCTGGACTCTCTGCCGCGTTTCGAGATGATGGTTGTCGATATCGATCTGTTGCTCTGCGAGAAAGCCAATGATCGCCTCTTCGCTATCCCACACCGATGCGGCGTGGGGTATTACGTCTTCACTGATCCGAGAAAGGACATCCCGCAGCTCCGGTTCAGTCTCGAACTTCCAAGAGGAGTAGTCGAGTCCTGCCGAATCCGGTAATGCTCGCCAAAGCCCTATCGAAAGGGTCGCTCCGTCTGGGTCCTCGAGGCCGACCCCGATCAATAGGCCGGGCCGGGGCACGTCCATGGCGTCGTAGGCGAACGAGACCTTCGTACGATCCCGGCGGTATTTGACGGACCAATCGTCCTGCTCCACCGCGGTGAAGCCATGGGAGGCCATAACGGGAGTCAGGATCTCCTCGGCAACCCTGCGAAAAAACGGCAGCACAGGAAAGGTTTGGGTCATTTGCGACCTAAGACTTTGACGACCTCGTCTTCAGAAACAGTCTCATAGGGGATTCCTCGTTCATCCAACCTGACGAGTTCGCTCCGGGTTAGGTCGAACTTAGCTCGGTCCGTGGCGCTTCGCTCTGGATCCTGCCCGATGTAGCGGAAGTCGTCTCCCTCATTGATCCGCTTCCGCAAAGATCCATCGTTGGTGTGGTAGCGCTCCTTCGGGCTCATGCGATTCCAATCATCTGTGTCAGCCATGTCGATTGTTCGTGCCCCCGTCCGTTCCGCAAACGGTGTCACTCGGACTCTCATGTTCTCTCCGAGGATCGTGGTGTGCGGCCCGTCATCGAGCCGACCCGCGCCCAGGTGGCCGCCGACGGCTCCGCCGCCTCCTCCTATGAGGAGGTCTCCGGCCATCGCTCGGGGATTGAAGATGTCGTCGCCGGTCAGGCCTCGGCTCACGCCGCCGCTGACGAGGTTCTCTCCGCTCCCGATGAGAGCTCCGCGCAGGGCCGGGTTCATGGCGGCGAGGCGCGACCCGCCCCCGATCCAGATCCCCGCCTGGGCTCCTGCCCCACCTGCCGCAGCGCCAACCACTCCGGCGATCGCGACCTGGCCCCAGTCGACGTCGCCGGTCGTGGCCTTCTGCACCGCGGTGCTGCCGCCCATGCTCAACAGGGCCCCGCCGATCATGGCGGCGCCGATGGGACCGCCGACCCCGGTCGCCATCACCACCACACCAGCTACGACCATGGCGCCAGCGGCGATGTATTCCCAGTTGTCTTGAACCCAGTCGCCGGCCTTCTCCCACACGCTGCGGTTCATCGCATCGCGGTAGTTGGCGAGCTCGGCCTCGGTGACGGGGCGCAGACCGAGCGGGTCGGCCGAGCCGATCGGGTCGTTGCCGGCGTAGGAGTAGGGGTTCCCCGCCCACGCCACTCCCGTCGGCGGCGACAGCGGATCGGGAGACAGGAACCCGCGCGTCGAAGGGTCGTAGGCGCGGTTGCGCAGCCACAGCAAACCGTCGAAGGAGAGCTCGCCGC
>JAHWJF010000177.1 GCA_019348515.1 Chloroflexota bacterium
GATTTCGCGTACCCGGCTCATCGGCCGGGAGCATGAGCGTGCGGCCGCGTGTACCCTCCTCCTGGATGAGGCTGTCCGCTCCTCACATTGACCGGCCCCGGCGGCGTGGGCAAGACCCGCTTGAGCCTGGCCATCGCCCAAGACGTGGCGGCACGCTTTGTCGACGGCGTGGTTTGGGTCGATCTCGCGCCCCTACGTGATCCCGCGCTCATTCCCAGCGCTGTTGCGACCGCGCTCGGACTCACCCCGGCGGCCGGTGTTCCCGTGATAGAGCAGCGGGCGGTCCACCTTCATACGCGTCAGACGCTCCTGCTGCTCGATAACTGTGAGCATGTCCCGGAGGAGACCACCGACCTAGGCGCGTATCTCACATGCCAGGCTGACGCGGCGAGAGCGTGATGTGCTGCTCGGCCAACGCCTGACCGATCGCGAGATTGGTGAACGCCTGTTTGATGGATCGCGTACGGGCGAGTGCCATGTGAGTCGCCTGCTCGACAAGCTCGACGTTCGCAATCGACGTGAAGCGGCCGCGATCGCCGCTCACCTCGGACTCGTCTAGACCAGCGTTCACGGTCCGTCGATGGCTAGGCGCCAGCCGTGGCGTCACGGCGCATCGCGGTAATGGCCCCGGTGACCAGCAGCAGGAGTGGGCCGCCGACCCCGACCACGGCGCCGACGAGGGCCAGCGTCGTCGGGGGGCCGAGCCGGGGCGTCAGCCAGCCGACGATCCCGAACCCGGCGGCTCCGGCGAGGGTGACCGCGCCGATCCAGGTCGCGTAGACCCGGCCCCGCAACGCATCAGGGACCGCCTCGGCCAGATATGTCTGCATGGCGATGACGGCCCAGGCGTCGGCGAAGCCCAGGATGAACAGACAGACGAAGAGGACCGGCAATGGGGGCGTAAATCCGGCCGGCACGAACATCAGCGGGGCCAGGTACCCGATCGCCATCAGCCACGGCCGGCCGATCCGGCGCTCTACCCAGCGCGCGGCCAGCGCCCCCACTGTGGTTCCCGCGGCAAAGGTCGCGGTTAGCAGCGAAAAGACCGCGCCGGCCCGATCACCCAGCCGCAACGTCTCTTCGACGAAGACGAGGATGCCGACGACCAGTCCGGCGGTGACTAACTGCCAGAGCATCTCAACCGCGGTGATGCCGCGGACAATGGGGTTGTCACGCACCACCCGCAGCCCGCCCACGATCTCGCGGCGAACGGTCTCCGCGAAGCGGGTCACGGTATCAGGACGATCGACCGTTGGCAGAATCACTCTGTAAATGAAGGCCGCCGAGAGCAGGAAGCAGAGGGCCTGCAGCCCGAAGGCCGGTCGCGGCCCAGTGGCGGAGATGACGCCTGCGGCCAGGGCCGGGCCGACAATCCGGACGACGCTGGCCGCGACCTGAGAAATGGACAGTGCCGGGACGAGTTGACCGGACGGCACGACCATGGGCACGGCGGCCAACTCCGCCGGGCGAGCGAGGGCATTGCCGATGGCGACCAACATCGCCAAGAACGCGATCTGCCAGGTGCGATCGGTAAAGGGCAGCAGCGCCACGAGCCCCGCGCGGGCCAAATCGGCGCCAAGAATGATCCGGCGGCGGTCCAGACGGTCGGCGAACATCCCGGCGATGGGCGCGAGCACCACACGCGGGAGAAGCTGGATGATGAAGATCAGGCTGAGCAGTTCCGCGGAGCCGGTCAGGTCGTAGACCAGCAGCGGCATTGCCACCAGGGCGATCGCTTCGCCGAGCTGGGAGCCGAGCTGCGCCAGCCAGAGCCGCCTGAAGGCCGGGATAGCGAGCACGTCGCGAAACCCACCGCGGTCTGGCGTTTCCGTGTTCGGCTTCTCGCTCATGCCGCTTCGGGCCGCACTCGCAGTTGTCGTTTGAGGTGCTATAGGGGTTCGCTCCCTGGCGATGACCGGCGAAGGACAGACTGTCGGCGCGATTGTCGATGATCTCGTTGCGCTCTGTGATCGACGAGTTGACGCACCGCGGCGAAGCAGTGAACATGTCAATTCCTAATCCCAGGATCTCGTGGGGCGAACCGGAACCCGCCACGCTTGGGGCAAGCGGGACGCTTCAAGTGGCCCTATGGTTTTGTCCGGGAACTGGACCTGTACACCGGACCATCAGGCCGTCACACTGTCGATACCGTTCCGACGGCCGTGGTCCAGTTCTCGCACCACGGTCCACATGAAGGCGGCTGTCGATGTTGACCCTGCACCCGAGTGGCACTCAGTCGCTCTACCAGCAAATCATTGAAACCCTGCAACGCGAGATCGCGGACGGCACGCTCCCCGCCGGTACGCGGCTTCCCTCGTCGCGACAACTCGCCCGTGATCTGCGGGTCAGCCGCATCACCGTTGTCACCGCGTATGCCGAGCTCGAGGCAGCGGGGGCTATCGAGGCGCGCGGCGGGTCCGGCACGTACGTCCTGCCGCCGTGGACGCCACCCTGGCCCGCCGGTACGAGCGGCGAAACCGCAGCCTCACCCGCGGCACCCGCCCTACCGCCCTGGCAGCGCGACCTCGTGCACCCGGGCAATTCGGAACGGGAGCAGATGCTTGGCCACGTGCTCCGCGGCCCGCTTACGCCAGATACGATCGGGTTCGCCTGGGGTGCGGGAGATCCCCGGCTCATCCCCATGACCGAGTTTCGCCGCGCGCTCGTCGATGTCCTTGACGCCGACGGCCCCGCCGCGCTCGGTCCGGAAGGCGGCGCGGGCTATCCACCGCTACGGAGCTGGCTCGCCAGCTACCTGCGGCAAAATGGACTCGACGCCACCCCTGACGACATCCTCGTGACCGGCGGCACCCAACAGACGATCTCTCTCGTCGCCGAAACGCTGCTGCAGCCGGGCGACCGCGTGATCACGGAAACCCCGACCTGGCCGGGAGCGCTCGAGGTCTTCGAGGCGGCAGGCGCGCGGGTGATTGGCATCCCCCTCGACCGGGGAGGCATGCGGCAGGACTGCCTGGTCGATGCGTTGGAAAACGAGCAGCCGCGACTCATCTACACGGTTCCCACGTTCCAGAACCCAACCGGCGCGGTGATGAGTGCACGCCGCCGGCGTGCGTTGTGCGCGCTGGCGGAGCAGTACGGGGTGCCGATTCTCGAGGACGACCACGTGCGCGAGGTGCGTTTCGGCCAACCGATCCCGCCGCCGCTGGCCGCCTTCGATCGCCGGGGGGACGTCATTCATGCCGCGGGGTTCACCAAGTCGCTGATCCCGAGTCTGCGCATTGGCTACGTCGTCGCCCGGGGACCGCTACGGGAGGCGCTGATCGCCCGCAAGCGGACGACGGACCTGTTTGGCTCGGCGCTGATGCAGCGCGCGCTCACCACATTTCTCGAGAGTGGCGCGGTCGCCCGCCACTGGCGCCGCGTCAGCCGCATCTATCACCGCCGCCACACCGTGATGCTACGCGCCCTGGAGCGGCACTTTCCTTCAGGCTCGCAGTGGAGCGGTGTCTCTGGCGGCTTGGTGCTCTGGGTGCGCGTGCCGGAGGGGCTCTCCATTGCCGCGCTGCACGACGCCGCGGCCGCAGCCGGAGTCGGGTTCGCGCGCGGAGCCGCCTTCTTCTCCGAGCCAGCGGATCAACCCTATTTGCGGCTGAACTTCGCGGCGGTAGACGAGCCCGAGATCGAGCGCGGCATCGCCGTTCTCGGTCGCCTCGCACAAGAGCAAGTTCAGCGCGGCGGGCTCGACCCACCTGCCGCGCATTGCGGCCGGCGCGCCGCCCGGTAGCGCCTCAGCCCCACGTCCACTCGCTCATCGGCAAGCGCGGTGAAAACCACCGCGGAGGGGAAAGGCGTGCCCGCATGCCGGGAAGCTGGAAGGAGGAAACCATGACGTGACAGCTATCGATAGGGACGAGTCCGAATGCCAAACAGCAGCGATCGTATGGACCAGCACGAAAGGATCAATTCGATGCCACTTCTCAACCTCAAGGTGATGGAAGGCGTGTTTTCCGCCGAGCAGAAGCAGGAGATGATCTCCCGCCTCACGGAGACGATGGTCGAGATCGAAGGCGAGGGCATGCGCGGCGTGACCTGGGTCGTGGTCGAAGAAGTGCAGAGCGGCGACTGGGGTATCGGTGGGCAGGCGCTGCGCACCGAGGATGTCAAGGCCCTCCAGGGCACCGCGCCGCAGCTCGCCAGCCGCTAGAGATGAGACCGTTGCAACGCCTGCAAGTGAAAGGAACCCCAATGCGACACCAATTGATGCGACCCCGATTCCTCGCGCTCATCGCCCTCTTTGCACTGGCCGGCCTCGTCGCTCCGGGCCTGGCCGCACAGGAGGCGACACCTGGTCCCATCACCGTGATGGAGCTTACCCCTGGCTTCACGGTTGAGGTCTTCGCGGGAGCGCCATCGGAACGGGCACCAGAGCAGACGGTCTACCTGGCCCGCTTCGTCTTCCAGCCCGGCGCCGAGATCTTCCCGCACAATCACCCGGGCAGCACCATCCTCGGTGTGGCGTCGGGTTCTCTTGGCTGGACGCTCCTAGAGGGGTCGGCCCACGTCGTGCGCGGAGCGGCGGCTGGCGCCACCGGCCCGGCCGAAGACCTCACCGAGCCGGGCACCGAGGTGATTCTGGAGCCGGGTGACGCCATCTTCTACGAGGACGACGTCGTCCACACCGCCCGCGGTGCGGGTGATGAGGAGACGGTCGTCTTGGGGACCCTGGTGCTGACCAGCGGTGAACAGCTCCTGATGCCTACCGACATGGCGATGGGCACGCCGGAGGCGTGACCTGCTCTCCTGATCGCGCCTCGTCAGACTCCCGACAGTGCCAACACAACTCGTGCGCGGGGGAAAGAGCTATGGAGAAGACGACGGTCAACGGGGTGGAGTTGGAGTACGAGGTCAAGGGCTGGGGAGAGCCGGTCCTCCTGATCGGCACCGGTCCCATCGCGGACAGCTTCCTGCCATTCCTGTCGGAGCAGGCGCTGGTGGAGCGCTACCGCTTGATCAGGTACCACCAGCGGGGGCAAGTCGGCAGCACGCATAGCCCTGGGCCAGTCAGCTTCGCCGAGCACGCCGCCGACGCGGCGGCGCTGCTCGGCCACCTGGGCGTCCGCCGTGCCCACATGGCCGGTCACTCGACAGGCGCAACCATCGCCCTCCAACTGGCCGTCGACCGTCCCGACATCGTTCACACACTGGCCCTTCTGGAGCCACCGCTGACGGGCGCCCCGAGGGCTGGAGCGTTCTTCGAGAAAGCGGGACCTGCTCTGGCGGCGTACCAATCGGGCGACCGCGAGGGGGCGATGGCGGCGTTCCTGAGCGTCGTGGGCAGCCTCGACTGGGGGAGCTGCCGGACGGTCATCGAGAAGCACATCCCCGGCGGCGTCGCGCAGGCGATGACGGATGCCGACACCTTCTTTGGCAGCTATCTACCAGCCCTTAGCGCATGGCAGTTCGGGCCCGAGCAGGCAGCGGCCATCTCCCAGCCGGTGCTTTCGGTGCTGGGTACGGAGACCGAGCAGTGGTTCGTGGACGGCCGCGAGCTGCTCCACTCCTGGTTTCCGCAGGTTGAGGACTGCACGCTCGAGGGCGTCGGCCACCTCCTGCACATGCAGTGTCCGGAGCCCGTGGCGCAGGGCGTCGCCGAGTTCTTTGCTCGCCACTCCATGATCGGTGTGGAGGTGAAGGCCGCATCGTAGGCAGCCACAGTATCGGATCCGGCAAAGACTCGTGAGGAGCACGGACGTAGGGACGCGAGGTAGGCAGCGACTGCTCGTCTGCCTCGCATTCCCAGCCTCACCACGTTTTCCACTCTCGATTATCCCGTTTCCATCGGTTCGTCGCGTCACGCGCGTCAGGGGGCTCTCGTGCAGGACACCCAGTTCGACGGCTTTGCCAAAGCCCTCGGCGCGCATGAGCTTCGGGAGGTTCACGCTATGGACATTGACCGCTTCGCTGGGTTGACGCGCACGCTGGCCGCTACTGGTTCCCGTCGCCGCGCCCTGGCCGCCCTCGCCGGGGGCCTGTTCGCCGCCTTGGGCGGCCGCAGGACCGGGGCCGCAAATGAGCCAGTCCGAATCTGTCACAAGACCACCTCCGGCACGAACTCGATCGTCTTGATCGAGGTCAACGACAATGCCGTTCCGGACCACCTGGCGCACGGCGACTTTCGCTACACCGACTGCTGCCTCGACGGCGACTGCGACGTGGGGCAGGCATGCGGCACTGGCTCCTGCCAGGAAACCTGCCTCGGCGCGGAGGTGGCCTGCGACCCGACGAAGATCCAGTGCTGCGAAGGTCTGGTGTGTTGCCCCGGTGGCTTCTGCGGCAGCTCCTTCGACAACTGCGACGGTCTGGACTGAACCCCCGCCGATCAGGTTCGGGGTGGCTCCCGTGACCAGGTGCGCATTTCGTCCCCGGTCGATCAACCTAGGGACTCCTGTTCTCGTGAGGCGCGGCAGGTCCGGTAGGAATCGCATGAGCGGAGTCCGCGCCATCCCGTTGCTCCTTGTCTCGGACCGAGCGCACAGGCCCTCAAGCTCGCCCCAGTTCCTCACGCCACTCGCGGTTCACTGCCCGGTGACCTGTCTGTGCGGTGCGGGGTTTGCCAGCACATCGCGCGCCACGGATTGGATGTACTGCCAGCGGCGGGTCATCGTCCGCCGCGAGAAACCCAGGCGGCAGGCGATATCGGCCAGTTCGGAGCCTTCTTCAATGCGTAGGCGCAAGATTTCCGCGTCTATCGGGGAGAGGACCGCCGCGATCGACGCCAGCAGCTCTTCACCTTCGTTGTCGAGCAGGCCCTGGCATTCGGCTTCGGGCTCTGGCGCGGGATGGATCGGGACGACACGGCGTTGGGGTCCGAGGCGGCGCATGGCGCCGCGCAACCGCCAGGGAAAGTAGGTGATGGCGTAGGGGATGAAGGACCCTTCGCCACTCCACCACTCGACGAGCTGCGCGAAGACGAGCCATGCCTCCTGGCGCGCATCCTCCAGCTCCCAGGGCCAGCCGTCGCGCCGTGCTCCGCCGCTCTGCCACGCCAGCCGGCCGCAACGGAGCAGTGCCGGCTCCAACCGTGGGGCGAGCGCTCGCCAGAGAAGATCACGAGCGGCCCGATCGCCCAGGCGAGCTCGCCGCGCGAGACCAGTCAGGAGCGCGTCTTGCGCGGGGGAGACCACCTGATCCGAACATAGCACTGGCACGACCACCGGCAAGGGCACCATCGCCGTGGGTGGGTCGAGCGGTTCAAGAAG
>JAHWJF010000178.1 GCA_019348515.1 Chloroflexota bacterium
CGACAGGCTCTCGGCCGCCGGCGAGGCCGCCGCGAGAAAGAGGTCCCGCATGCCACAGGAGAGCCCAAAGAGCGCGACCGGCAATGCCGGTCCAATGCCCGCTGGCGCCGCGAGACCGACGACCCCAAAATTGATCGCCTGGTATGCGGCAACGTCCGCGAGCCCGAAGGCTTCGAGTTTGAGCACCGGCACGAATGGCCCTTGCATCAGCCGCAAGAGACCAACCGCGGCGGTCACACCCACGATCAGGATCGTCGCCTGCTCGCGCAGACGCCGGTCGCGCTCACTCGTCGATTCCGCGGTCCGCAATGCCATATCGCTCGGCAGACCTTGCGGCCGCTGGGCGAGATAGGCGAGCGCGAGCAGGGTCGCTAGCAGCGGCGCTCCCAGCCGCGCCCAGTACCAGGGTAGCGGGGTGAGGGCGATCGACACGGTCGGCGCGCCAACGACGACCACCAGCAATGGCCAAACGCCATGGTGTACGAGGGTCAGGTTCAGCCAGCGGTACGCCCGGCGAAAGGTCGACAATCCCTCATTGGCGAGTGATGGCGCAGCGACGGCTCCCCAGCGGCTCGGGCGCGGCGGGCGCGGACTCTCTCTCTGCGGATCGCGATTGAGCATCGGCGAATGCTAACCGCTCTTCACATCCCCCGGACGGGGCCCTGGCCGTCTGCCGCGAGATCTCTTGTTGGATTTCCCAATCGTTAGCAGTCTGGGCGGAGCCGCGCTCCTCACCATCGCCGGTGGGTAATCGACAGACCCACCGCGAGCTGCGTGAGACTACCGGGCAGTCTAGGCGGGAGGTGGGCCGAGAATGTCGATTCCGTGGTCTGCCGCGGTCGCCAGCAGACGCGGAACGTCGGGCGGGCCTTCTGGAGCCGGCGGCAATGTCAGGTCGAGGGCCGGCTCGCTCAGGGTCCGGTAGAAGTTCTCGAAGCCGGCGGGGACGCAAAGATTGAGGAGCCGTGCCTCCTCCGAGGAGAGCTCGTAGCGGTGCGGTACGCCGCGGGGGAGCACGATGAAGTCGCCGGCCGCGACCTGGAACACCTGATCGTCAACGTAGCACGTGATGGCGCCCTCAATGACATAGAAGCATTCCTCCTCCCGGGTGTGCACGTGCATTGGCGGGACGACACTGTGATTCCGGCGCCCGGTCACCTCGGTGAGGGAATAGTGTCCGCCTGTGTCCTCACCCGTGGCCAGGAAGGTCAGCAGCCATCCTGAGTACCAGGCGGAGCGCTCCTCACCGGGGCTCGCTCTGTGCGGGATCAGTTCGGTTGTCGCGGGCTTCATGCCGCTCATTGTCATGGTCCTCCTGCCGCGCCCTTCGCGCACACCAGCGCAACGATCTGCTACGCTTTCTAGTCAGGGAAACTGATTAGCTTTACTGACGAATATGTACGGGAAAATGCCACGCCTGTCAAGAGGGGTGCTCAGTGGACGGTGAGACCAGCCTCGAACCAATGCTGGGGGCGCTGCTGCGGCGGCCCCTCCAAGCGCTCACGATCCAGGTCACCGACGACCTTGCCAGAGCAGGCTTCGCGGATCTGCGCCCGGCTCATCTCGTCGCGTTTCAGCATCTTGAGGTGGGCGGATCGCGTCTGACCGATCTTGCCGCCCGCGCTCACATGACCAAGCAATCGATGTGGGCGCTGGTCGGTGACCTGGAGAGCATGGGCTATGTCGAACGGGTGCCCGACCCGGGGGATGGCAGAGCGCGGATCGTGCGCCGCACCGAAAGGGGATGGGCGGTCGAGGCGACCGCCCGCGCGAGCGTGCGCGCGTTCGAGGCAGCGTGGACGGAGCGCGTAGGGTCGGAGCGGATGCGGCAGTTCCGGCGTGTGCTCGAGGAATTCAGCGGAGCATCGCACCCAGGGAACGAGCCGACTTCACCATGACATACCCACCCGGAGCGACGCCCCAGGCGCGACCAATCCGATGCCGACGCGCGGCAAGAGCCCGGACCCCGGTCACACCAGACGGTGCTTCAGCGATCACATCCCGAGCAAGGCCGGGAGACCGGAGAGGTCCGGCAGCTCGTGATACGGGCCGTAAGCCGGATCGCCGGTCTTGCCATAGCGGTTGATCCAGACCCGCGCCCAGCCGAGCGCATGGCCCGGAACGATGTCGTAATCGAATCCCTGGGCGACGTGGAGAATGTCATCTGGCTCGCACCCCAACGCGTGCAGGGCATAGTCGAAGATGACCGGTGAGGGTTTGTAGGCGCCCGCCTGTTCCGCCGTGATCACGCGGTCGATCGGCACGCCGATGTTAGCCACGTTGCGGGCCATGATGTCGTCGTCGCTGTTGGTGATGATCGCCAGGTTGTACCGCTGCCGGAGCCGCTCCAGCGCCGGCGGCACATCGGGAAACGGTCCCCAAGTTGGCACGGCGGCCAGCAGCGCATCCCCATCGTCGTCCTGATACGAAAGACCGAACTCCCGCATGACCTGAGCAAGGGTGCCTCGCAGCACGTCACGGTACGGCTGGTAGGGGCCGGACGTGGTGGTCTCGTAGCGCAACGCTTCGAACCGGGCCAGGAACGCGTCGCTGTCGATCGCGTTTGCCCGCTCACCAAGGATCTCCCGGGTCACCTCGTCGATCCGGAACTCGACGAGGGTGTCGTAGCAGTCGAACGTGATCCAGGTGGGGCGATTCACGCTCTCGTCTCCAGGCGCATGTCGGGCCCCGCCTCGCCCGGGTCATCCCAGACGAGGCGGCGCCTGTATCACGATCCCAGCTCTGATGCCGGCAATACGAACGGCGGCAGCGACTACGCGAACGCGATCGTTAGTGGGTTCTCCAGATAACGCTTCACGGACTGGAGATACCGGGCCACTTCCGCGCCGTCGGTGACGCGATGGTCGGCGGAGAGGGTGATATTCATCCGCTTGCCGGGCACGATCTGGCCATCCTCGACCGCCGGCACGTCCTTGATCGAGCCGATGGCCAGGATCGCCGCCTGCGGCGGGTTGATGATGGCGATGAACTCCTCGACGTCGAACATCCCCAGGTTGGAGATGGTGAAGGTACCTCCCTGGTACTCATCAGGCGTGAGACCGCCACTACGGGCACGCCCGACCAGATCCTTCGACATGCGGGCAATGGTAATCAGCCCCTTCTGATCGGCATCGGGCACGAACGGCGCGATCAGCCCGCCCTCGATGGCGACCGCGACGTTGATGTCGATGTTGGCGTGCTCGACGAGTTGATCGTTCTCCAGCGAGGCGTTGAGATTCGGGTACTCCCGCAGGGCCAGCGCCGCCGCCTTGATGATCAGGTCGTTGAAGGAGATTTTCGCCGCGTCGTCCGGCGCCTGGGCGTTGATCTGCTCGCGCAGGGCCGCCGCCGGCACCATATCGACTTCCGATGTGACATAAAAGTGCGGAGCAGCCGCCTTCGACTCGGCCATGCGGCGGCCGGTTGTGCGGCGGATCTTGCTCAGCTCGCGCGGCACGCCCGCCGGTCGCCCGGAGGGACCGGACACCGGAGCCGCCGCCGGTGCTGAGACAGGAGCCTGAGCCGGCGCTGGAGCCTGGTCCGGGACCGGAGAGACACGTGGCGCGCCGGTGAGCAGCGCGGCGATATCGTCGCGCACGATGCGCCCGCCGGGTCCGGTCCCCGTTACGCTCGAAAGATCGATCCCATGCTCCGCCGCCAGGCGCTTGACCAGTGGCGAGGCACGCAGGCGCTCGCCCGATCCCGTGGCCGTGGCCGCTCCGGCCGGGACCGCCTCACTTGGTGCGGGCGCGGGTGTTGGAACAGCGGCTGCGGCTCGCCCATTCGCGCCACTGGCCGCTACCGGGCTGGCCTCGACAGCCACATCCTCGGCATCCTGCGCCACGGGGGGTGCCTCCGCGGGCAGCGCGGGCGTCGCTTCCTCGGTTGGCGCGGCCGCGGCAGCGGCGGTATCAGCGCTCTCTTCGCCGATCGCCGCGATCGGGGTCCCGATCGGCACTGTCGCGCCCTCATCGACGTAGGTCTTGCTCAGCACGCCGGACTCGGTCGCCTCGATCTCGAGCGAGACTTTGTCGGTTTCGATCTCGGCCAGGGGATCCCCGACGGCGATCTCGTCGCCGACCTGCTTCAGCCAGCGGAGGAGGGTGCCCTCTTCCATGGCGTCGCCCATCTTGGGCATGATGACGTTTGGCATCGGGCTCTTCCTTCCAGTGCCTAGCGTGTCCGAGTACGGCGACACAGAAAGGGTGTCATGCTGAACGTAGTGAAGCATCTCGGCTCATCGCGCGACCGTTCGCGACGAGCGAGATGCTTCGCCTGAGGGCTCAGAATGTCACATTCACGGTGTCGTAGCACGGGCTTGCCCTAGCGATAGAGGACGCGGTTAACGGCGTCGATCACCTGTTGCTCGTTCGGGAACGCCGCGATCTCCAGGTTGCGAGCGTAGGGCGCCGGCGCTTCCGCGCCACTGACGCGTTCCACCGGGGCATCGAGATCGTCGAACGCCTGCTCCTGGATGATGGCGGCTACTTCGGAGGCGACGCTGTACCAGCGCCACTGCTCCTGCACCACCACCGCGCGGTGCGTCTTGCGCACCGACTCGACCAACGTCTGCTCGTCGAACGGGCGAATCGAGCGCAGGTCGATCACCTCGGCCGAGATCTCGTCCTCGGCCAGCCGGTCCGCCACCCGCAACAGCATGTTCACCTGGCGTCCGTAGCCGACCAGCGTGACATCGGTTCCTTCGCGGGCGATGCGCGCTTTCCCGAACGGCACCAGCGCTTCGCCCTCCGGCACCTCGCCTTTGGTCCCGTAGAGCGCGCCCGCCTCCAGGAAGATGACCGGGTTCGGCTCGCGAATGGCGGTCAGCATCATCCCCTTGGCGTCGTGTGGGGTCACCGGGGAGACGACCTTCAGCCCGGGGAAGTGACCGTAGAAGCCTTCCAGGCTGTGGGTGTGCTGCGCCGAGAGCTGCACACCACCACCATTCGGCCCCCGGATCACCATCGGCACCCCCGCCTGACCGGCGGAGAAGTAGCGCACCTTGGCGGCATTCTGGATGATCTGGTCGACGGCCTGGAATGAAAAGTTCCAGGTCATCATCTCGACGATGGGGCGCATCCCCATCATCGCCATGCCGATCGCGGCGCCGGTGAAGCCGCCCTCGGCGATCGGCGTATCGATCACCCGCTTCGGTCCAAACCGGTCGAGCAGGCCATCGGTGACGAGGTGCGTGCCCCCGTAGACCCCGATGTCCTCGCCGAGGATGACGACCGATTCGTCGCGCTCCATCTCATCGGCCATCGCCGAGCGCAATGCCTCGCGATACGTCATAACCGGCATCTGATTCTCCGAGTCACCCTCGTTCACCCTCGTCGTAGACATCCGTGTACAGCTCTTCCAGGGCCGGGTCCGGGCTCTCCTCGGCGAACTTCACCGCCTCGTCGACGACCGCCCTGGCCTCCGTCTTGATCTCATCGAGCGTCGCTTCCGCGACCCCTGACTCCAGCAGCCGTGCTTCGACCAGCCCGATCGGGTCGCGCTTGCGCCACTCCGCGATCTCTTCCTTGGTGCGATACCGTTCCAGGAAGTCGGCCGCGCCGTGGGGAGCGATGCGGTACGTCATGGCCTCGATGGCGTATGGCGCGCCGGTCTCGCGCACCCGCTTCGTGGCCCGCTCGGCGACCTCGAGCACGGCGAACAGGTCCATGCCGTCGACGTCTTCGTGCTCGATGCCGTAGGAGTCGAATTTCGCGGAGAGGTCGGTCATCGCCGTCGCGCGATCGACGCTGGTGCCCATCCCGTAATTGTTGTTCTCCAGGATGAAGAGCGTCGGGTTCATGCCGTCGCGGCCCCAGAGCCCGGCCAGATTCGCCGCCTCGTGGAACGCGCCATTGTGGATGGCCCCGTCACCGAGATAGAGCTGGACGATGCCGTCGGTCTCCTGATAGCGCAGGGCGTAGGCCATCCCGACCCCGAGCGGGATATGCCCGCCGACGATGCCGTAGCCGCCCCACAACCCGTTCTCGACGTCGAACAGGTGCATCGAGCCGCCCTTGCCCTTGACCAGACCCGTCCCTTTGCCGTACAGCTCGGCCATGACCTCGTTCGGGTGACTGCCGAGGAGGAGCGCGTGGGCGTGGTCTCGGTAGGCGGTGATGATCTTGTCGGTGTCCTGGTAGAACGACAGCAGCCCGGTCGCAACCGCTTCCTGCCCACTGTAAAGATGAAGATAGCCGCCGATCTTCCCCTGCCGGAAGCCGCGCTGCGCGGCATCCTCAAACGAGCGAATGACGTTCATCTTGCGATAGAGATCGAGAGTCGTCTCGGTATCTAGAGTCAGGGGAGCGGCCCCATTCCGCGACGGGGACGAGGTGCCCGGTCCCTTCTTTGCTCTCGTCTTTGTTGCGGCTACCGGCCCGTCGTCTTGCGACGACGCCTTTCTTCTTGGGCTCTGGCTCTTCGTTGTCGCCATGCGCTCGCCTCTCGCGCCTCCGGCGGGTCACGCCCGTGGTCGCGTCGCGGATTCGATTGGTGGATCGTGCCAGGGACACCTGACGCCGGGCGGTTACACCGCCCCAGTCTTTCGCGGAATTGTACCGTACCGCTTTCGCCGCTCCCGTCGCGTCACGGGACTACGTCACACGGAGCAGGACTCGTGCCGCCCGCTGCGGTTGAGGCAGGGGGAGCGATATCAGGCGAATTATCTGGCGCTATACGTCCTCGATGGCACAGGATATGCATTCTATGAATGGAGACAGGAGCGCTCTTGCGCCTGTCCAATCGAAGAGGAGATTCCTGCTATGACCGACAGCAGCACCCGCGACCGCGCCGAGGGCATGTTCGACGAGGGCAAAGGCAAGGGCAAGCAGGCCTGGGGCGACCTCACCGACAATGAGCAGACGAAGGGTGAGGGGAAGATGGACGAGATGAAGGGCAAAGGCGAGCAGTTCATGGGCGACATCAAGGACGCCGCCGGCGACCTGAAGGACGACATGGAGCGCAAGAACCGCTAATCAGGCCTACTCTCGTAAACGAGAAGCAGACGCGCCGGGGCATGTGTCCCGGCGCGTATTTGCGTAACGATCGAGCCATGTGCTGGCGAACGTTACCCGTGCCCGGCGATCTCGCGGAAGACGCGCTCCGTTTCGGCAGACGGGGTCATTCCCGCACGCTCCCGCAGCTCTCGGCGGCAGACGGTAAAGATCATCGCCGCCTGCGCCGGATTTCCACCGGCGGCTAGCGCTCGCATCA
>JAHWJF010000179.1 GCA_019348515.1 Chloroflexota bacterium
GTCGAAGTCCCCAGCATGGTGGTCTTTCTGAACAAAGTCGACATGCTCGACGATGAGGAGCTGCTGGAGCTGGTGGAGCTGGAGGTGCGGGAGCTGCTCTCGGCCTACGAGTTTCCGGGCGAGGAGATCCCGGTGATTCGGGGGAGTGCCTTGGCGGCGCTGGAGACGGCTAGCCAGGATCCGTCGGATGCGGCGTATGGGCCGATTCTGGAGTTGATGCAGGCCGTCGACGACTACATCCCGACGCCGGAGCGGGCGGTGGACAAGCCGTTTCTGATGCCGATCGAGGACGTCTTCGGGATCAAGGGGCGCGGCACGGTGGTGACCGGCCGGGTGGAGCGCGGCATCGTCAAGCCGGGCGACGAGATCGAGATCGTGGGGATGGGAGAGCGGCGCAAGGTCGTGGTGACCGGCGTGGAGATGTTTCAGAAGACGCTGGACGAGGGGCTGGCCGGGGACAACGTCGGCTGCCTGCTGCGCGGGGTGGAGCGCGACGACGTGCAGCGGGGGCAGGTGCTGAGTAAGCCCGGCTCGATCAACCCCCATACCAAGTTCCAGGCCGAGGTCTACGTGCTGGGCAAGGAGGAGGGGGGCCGCCACACCCCGTTCTTCCCGGGCTACCGGCCGCAGTTCTACATCCGGACGACGGATGTGACCGGCTCGATCACCTTGCCGGAGAACACCGAGATGGTGATGCCGGGCGACAACGTCCAGATGGGGGTGGAGCTGATCACCCCGGTGGCGATTGAAGAGGGGCTGCGCTTCGCCATCCGCGAGGGCGGGCGCACCGTCGGCGCTGGCGTCGTCACCGCCATTACCGAGTAGCGGACGCAGGAATTGGGCGCGTTAGACGCGGCCACACCCAGGAGTAGATGGTTCGATGGTCGCGCGTAAGCCCAGTCAGCGGATTCGCATCCGCTTGAAAGCCTATGACCACAAGGTGCTCGACCAATCGGCGAGCAAGATCGTGGAGACAGCGGAGTCGACGGGCGCCAAGGTGGCTGGCCCGATCCCGCTCCCAACCCGGATTGAGAAGTTCTGCGTAATCCGATCACCGTTTGTTGATAAGGATTCGCAGGAGCAATTCGAGATCCGGACGCACAAACGGTTGATCGATGTGCTCGAGCCAAGCGGGAGCACGATTCGGTCGCTCATGCGGCTGAACCTGCCAGCCGGTGTGGATATCGAAATCAAGCTGTAGCGACGGCGCGGGTCGTCCACTGAGGCGGGCTGATGCGCCGGACACGCTCTGTAGGCGGACGCGGCCAGGAGCTGCGCCGCTTCCTGGGAGACAGGAGAGAGCCAATGATCGAAGGGCTTATCGGAAAAAAACTCGGTATGTCCCAGTTATTTGACGAGACGGGTCTCGCCCACCCGGTAACCGTGCTCGAGGTCGGGCCGTGCGTAGTGACCCAGGTAAAGACTCCCGAGCTGGATGGCTATGGCGCCGTTCAACTCGGGTTCGGCCTCGACAAGCGGTTGAATCGGCCTGAGCGAGGGCATCGCCAGGCGAGCGGCTTCATGTCGCGGAACCTACGTGAGGTGCGGGCGGCCGATCCTTCCGAATTTTCCGTCGGGCAAGTCATCACGGCCGATGCCTTCGGTGAGGGTGAGTTGGTCGATGTGATTGGAACGTCGAAAGGGCGCGGCTTCCAGGGTGTTGTCAAACGGCACGGCTTCCGCGGTGGCCCGAAAACGCACGGACAGTCCGACCGACTGCGTGCGCCGGGTTCCATCGGTTCGAGCGCGACACCGGGCCGGGTGTTCAAGGGGATGCGCATGGCCGGGCGGATGGGCGGCGATCGCGTCACAGTGCAGAACCTTAAAGTGCTGCGTGTCGATCCCGAACGAAGTCTGCTGCTGGTGGAAGGCTCGGTTCCCGGCGCAAACGAGAGCCTGATTATCGTGCGGCGAGCCATCAAGTCGAGAAAGAAGTAGTGCCTCGGGCGCTTATCGCCGGCCGCGGCTTTCCGGTCCGGGTTCGGAGATTGACATGATCGTCGATGTACATGACAAGCAAGGTCAGGTTGTCGAACAGACCGAACTCGATGATTCGGTCTGGGGGATCGAGCCGAATATTCAAGTAATGCATCAAGCACTCTTGCGTCAACTCGCGAACGCGCGTCTCGGAACGAGGGATACAAAGACGCGCGGCGAAGTGCGGGGCGGAGGTGCCAAGCCTTGGCGGCAAAAGGGGACCGGGCGCGCGCGCCAGGGCTCCATCCGCTCACCTCAGTGGGTCGGCGGCGGTGTCGTTTGGGGACCGCATCAGCGTTCATTCAAGCAGGACATGCCTCGCAAGATGCGGCGATTGGCGGTTCGGTCGGCGCTCTCGGCAAAGGTCCGGGATGAGCGGCTTACCGTAATGGCGGGTCTTGGCGATGTCGAGCCAAAGACCAAGGTGATGAAGGAAGTCATTGCGGCGCTGCCCGAGAGCCGATCGGTGTTGATCGTGACTGACGGGAAGGTCGAACCAATCCGCAAGTCCGCCGGCAACCTGCCGAACGTCTGGGTGATCGACGCGCGGTATTTGAACGTGCGGGATATTTTAAAGTTTGACCGAATGCTGATCACACGGGAAGCGATCCCTGTCGTCGAGGGACTTTTGGCGCTGCCCGAGGACGAGCGTGAACCGGGTGTCTGGAAGCAGGCGCGAATCGCACGCCGGACCCCGGTTACCGTTACCGGGACGAAGGGGGCCTAAATGCCAGCGCTCACAGTCGATCAAGTCATCATCAAACCACTCATCACTGAAAAAAACACGGACCTGATGGAGCACGATCAATACACGTTTGAAGTCGCCACGGTGGCGAATAAGATTCAGATCCGAGAGGCTGTCGAGAAGTTGTTCAACGTCCGAGTGAAGGCCGTGAACACAATGAACGTCAAGGGGTCGCGCCGATCACGCGCGATTCGCCGGGGACGCAGCCGAATCTACGGGCAGGAACGAGCGTGGAAAAAGGCGGTAGTGACGCTCTTCCCCGGCCAGCGTATCGACGTCTTCGAGCAGGTCTAGTGAGCCTCGGCGACTACGGAAGGAAGCGGTAATGCCAATTCGCATCTACAAGCCAACCTCGCCGGGGCGGCGCTCGATGAGTGTCAGCACGTTCGAGGAGATCACGAAACATGAGCCTGAAAAGAGTCTCATCGAACCACTGAAGAAGCACGCCGGCCGAAATAACCGGGGACGCATCACGACGCGGCATCGCGGTGGCGGCCACAAGAGATTCTACCGAGTCATCGATTTCAAGCGGAACAAGACAGGTATTCCGGCCAAAGTGGCGGCAATCGAGTACGACCCGAACCGGTCTGCGCGCATCGCGCTGCTCCATTATGTTGACGGCGAGAAGCGTTACATGCTGGCGCCGGTCGGAATGACTGTCGGCGACATGGTTGTGTCTGGACCGGATGCCCCGATCCGAACCGGGAACGCGATGCCCCTCCGGAACATCCCGACCGGTACTCAGATCCATAACATCGAACTCTATCCAGGCAAGGGCGGTCAGTTGTGCCGGTCAGCGGGCACGTCGGCGCAGCTCATGGCGAAGTCCGAAGACTATGCACAGATCCGGATGCCATCCGGCGAGGTGCGGCTGGTGCACCTCAATTGCGCGGCGACGCTCGGGCAGGTTGGTAATGTCGACCACGAGAACGTCGTCATCGGCAAAGCCGGGCGAAACCGGCACCACGGGCGGCGGCCGACGGTTCGCGGGTCAGCGATGAACCCGCGCGATCATCCGCACGGCGGAGGCGAGGGCAAGGCCCCGATCGGCGGTCAGCCGAAGACCAAATGGGGAAAGCCGGTGCAGGCCCGAACCCGGAACAACAAGCGCACTGATTCGATGATCGTCCGGCGCCGCACGACGAAGCGAAGGTAAGCGAGGAGGTATCTCATGTCGAGATCGTCCAAGAAGGGACCGTTCATCGACGAAAAACTGCGGGAAAAGATCGACTCGCTCAATCGCACGAACGAGCGGCGGGTGATCCGCACCTGGGCACGTGCGTCGACGATCTTCCCGGGTATGGTTGGGCACACGGTGGCCGTCCACAACGGCAAGGTTCACGTTCCGATTTTCGTTTCGGAGCAGATGGTCGGCCACAAGCTCGGCGAATTCGCGCCCACGCGGACGTTCCGAGGGCACGGCAAGGACGCCGACCGGCGAGGCCGGCGTTAAGCTCGGCGGGGAGATAGGAACCATCATGGAAGTTCGAGCGAGCGTAACGGGCGTCCGCGTCTCCCCGCGGAAGGCGCGGCTGGTCGTCGATGCCGTTCGCGGGAAGCGAGTCATGGACGCGATCGCGATGACGCGGTTCATGCCGCAAAAGACCGCGGTTGATGTCGGCAAGTTGCTCCAGTCGGTAGCGGCGAATGCAGAGAATAACTACGACATGGATCCAGAAAACCTCTGGATCAAGGCAATCTACGCTGACGACGGGCCATCATTTCGCCGTTTCAAGGCGAAGGCGCGGGGACGCGTGGGGCGCATCATTCGGCGCAACACCCACATGACGGTGATCGCAGAGGAACGGAGAGGCTAATGGGACGCAAGGTCAACCCGATTGGGTTCCGGCTGGGAATTGTTACTGACTGGGAATCAAAGTGGTATGCGGAGCGGAATTATACCGAGCAGCTCCACGAGGATCTTCGCATCCGGCGGTTGATCTTAAACGAACTGACCCGGGCTGGCATTTCCAGGATCGAATTGGAGCGCTCGGCGAATAAGGTCGACGTCACGCTGCATACATCGAAGCCGGGAATCGTCATCGGCAAGCAAGGCGCCAATGTCGAACGGCTGCGTCAGATGCTCGAGAAAGAGATCAATAAGAAGGTGCACCTGCGGATTGAAGAGATCAAGGTGCCCGAGATCGACGCCAAGTTGATCGCTGAGAGCATCGCGGAGCAAATCTCTCGCCGAGTGGCCTATCGCCGAGCTATGAAGCACGCCGTTCAACAGGCCATGCGTCGCGGGGCGAAGGGCGTCAAGATAACCCTGTCCGGCCGCTTGGGTGGAGCCGAAATGAGCCGCTCGGTGACAGAGATGGACGGCCGTGTGCCTCGGTCGACACTGCGCGCGGATATCGATTTCGGCGTCGTCCACGCGCATACGACCTATGGTCGCATCGGTGTCAAAGTGTGGGTTTATAAGGGCGAAGTCCTACCAGAGCGTGCCCCCGTGACGGCGGCGACCCTGACGGCGGACCTGGCGGCGATCACGGGTGACTAATAGGGTGTTGGCTGAGGATTACACTGGCACCCCCGAACTGAGGCAGGAGCGTCGATCATGTTGATGCCGAAGCGGACCAAATACCGCAAGATGATGCGGGGCCGGATGACCGGCAAAGCCCATCGCGGCGTCGAGATCTCCTTCGGAGAGTTCGGTCTGCAGGCGACGGAGCCCGCGTGGGTCAGCAGCCGGCAAATCGAAGCGGCGCGCCGAGCCGTTACAAACTACTTGAAGCGCGGTGGCAAGGTGTGGATTCGCATCTTCCCGGACAAGCCGGTGACGCACAAGCCGGCCGAGACTCGCATGGGATCGGGTAAAGGCAACCCCGAGTATTGGGTCGCGGTGGTCAAGCCCGGTCGGGTGATGTTCGAGGTGGCGGGTGTCTCACGGGCGCAGGCCGAAGAAGCCCTGCGCCGAGCCGCTATGAAGATGCCCATGGACTGCCGGTTCATCGAACGGCAGCACATCGGAGTCACTAGCACAACCGAGGATGACGAGGCAGGTGCCTTGGCCGAAGAGGTGGTGGCATGAAGCCAGCCGAGATCCGGGCGATGGACGACGATAAACTCGAGGAGCGGCACAATGACCTGCTCGCTGAGTGGCGAACGCTCCGATTTCAAGAGGCTGTTGGGCAGCTGACAGCGACAGCGCGCATTCGTCAGATCCGTAAGGACATCGCGCGTATCAAGACGATCCAGACGGAGCGGGAAATCGAACTTGAGCTGGCGAGCGCAGGCAGCAGCGCGCCGAATAGTCGCCCGCAGCGAAATGAGGAACGACCGTGACGGAGAACGCTGTAGAGCTGGCAGAAGCACCTCCAGCCCAGACCCCGAGGACGCAAAAGGTGGGGCGGGTCGTCAGCGACAAGATGGAAAAGACGGTGGTGGTCGCGGTCGATTCAGTCCGCCGCCATCCGCTGTACCACAAGCGCATCACGCGCACGAGTAAGTTCCTGGCCCACGACGAGCAGAACACCTGCAAGCCGGGGGACATTGTGAGAATCGAAGAGACGCGACCGATGTCCAAGCGGAAGCGCTGGATTGTCCGCGAGATTGTCGAGCGGGGCGTACAAATCTAGGGCAGCGCTAAGCAGCAAGTCCTGGTTAGGAGTAACGGGGTGATTCAACAAGAGTCCCGACTGCGAGTCGCAGACAACAGCGGTGCTCGAGAGATCTTGTGCATCCGCGTGCTGGGCGGTTCAGGCCGGAAGTACGGTGGTGTCGGGGACGTCATTATCGCAACCGTAAAGCAAGCTCAGCCTAACGCCGCCGTCAAGAAGGGCGAGGTCGTGCGGGCGGTCGTCGTGCGGACGGCTCAGGAATACGGTCGGCCGGATGGAAGCCACATCAAGTTCGACGACAACGCCGCCGTGCTGATCAACAACCAGGGCGCACCGCGCGGAACCCGCATCTTCGGTCCGGTGGGGCGAGAGCTGCGGGAACGGCAGTTCATGCGTATTGTTTCGCTAGCGCCAGAGGTTCTCTAGGCCGGCATGGGCGAGGAAGCGGAGGCATAAGAGGATGCGAAAAATTCGGAGTGGTGATACCGTACTCGTCACCTCAGGTCGCAACAAGGGTCAGCAGGGGCGCGTGCGTGTCAACGTCATCGAGCGCGACCGGGTGGTCATCGAGGGCGTCAACATCGTTAAGAAGCACATCAAGCGCGGACGTGCGCGCCAGGCGGGCATCGTCGAGGTTGAGGCGGCGCTTCATGTATCAAACGTCATGCTGGTTTGCCCGAACTGCAAGCAGCCAACTCGGGTTGGTGTCCGTGAGGGTGCCGACGGCAAGAACGTCCGCTATTGCAAGAAGTGCGACGCGCTCATTCCACGACCGGAGGCTGCGTAGCCTGATTAGAAAACGTCAATCTGGACGGCGGCCTGAGCGCCCGACGCATGGCGGACCAGGCGGGAACGCCGATTAAGAAAGAAGTAGGCGAGCTTTGATGGCACGATTGAAAGAGA
>JAHWJF010000180.1 GCA_019348515.1 Chloroflexota bacterium
GGCTCAAGCGGGCGACCCTGGAGGCGCGTGTGGCGTTGGAGGAAGTCGCCGTCGCCGCGGCGGAGGCCGCCCACCATGCGTTGACCGTTGCCGAAGTTCTGGATGAGGCGCTCGCCGTCCTGGAGCAGGCGGAGAGCGAGGCCGTGGCAGCGCCGCTCGTACATGAGGCGACGATCACGACCGAAATCCTCAGTCCGCGGGAGCGAGAGGTCCTGGCATTGGTGGCCGAAGGGCGTTCGAACAAGGCCATCGCCGAGACCCTCTTCGTCTCGCCCAACACGATCAAGACCCACGTCGCCTCGCTACTGAACAAGCTGCACGCCGAGACTCGCGTGCAACTCGCGGCCATGGCGGCGCGGACGGCGATGCGCTGACCGCCGAGGTTTGGGCACGCCTCGTCCAAGCCGGAGAGACCAGCGTATTTCCCAGCGAGAAATCTGGCTCCATTGGCTGCGCTCGAACCCGTCAACGTCGCGGAGCTCGGGTCGAATAGCGACCCGGCCGACTCACCACGCGGTGAGTCGGCCGGGTGCTGTGTCGAAATCCGGCGATTGGTGTGAGACGGACGATCAGCAGCAGACGCCGGGTGTGGGGTCGCTGGCTACGATTTCGGTCGACGAATCAGGTGCCGCGACTTCCGCCCTGGCCAGGGGCCACACCGCCATCGACATCCCGTCCATGGCGTCCCACATCCACATGAAGTCGCCCCACGACCAGGAGACGGTGCTCCCCGTGGCCGGATCGACGGCGTAGACGCCAGATTCGTCGTAGCCATACCCGACGACGACGTGATAGCCGGGGTTGATCTTGTACGGCGTGCCGTCGCTGGCATATTCGTAGTAGCTCTGATCGCCCCACATGCCGAGCCAGAGCACCACCGGCACCCCGTTGCTGAGATACTGCTGCAATCTCCCGGCATCGCCCTGGGCGTAGAACACTTCACCACGGAAGCCGAGCTGCGCCAGTGGCCCAACCAGCGGCTCGGGATAGACACCGTAGTCGGTCGTGTTGCCCCATGCCCCGTTGATGTCGCCGCGGTATCCCCAGTGCGGGTTATCCGACGCGGGTACGAGCTCGTCGAACGTCCATTCCGAGATCCAGGTGTCGTAGGCGCCCATGGCGATGACGAGCGAGGCGTACTCGCAGCTGAGATTACGCTGTTGAACGTAGATCGGGACTTCGACGAACGCGGAGTCCGCCGCGATGGACCGAGCGGACACCGGATTGATCGGCAGCCCAGTACCCGTGAGCATGATGAGGATGCTCAACGACCAAACCAGCAGACCCCGGAACCGCATCGTTCCCCTTCCCCTACGACCATCCGGGCCTCCCTCCCGGCCTCGCTTTCATTGTATCGACTGATGAGCCACTTGACCATATGGGACTCAAAGTCAACGGTCTACCCTGTCACCCCGCGTTCGAGCGGTAATTTGGGGCTTCGCGGGTGATGACGACGTCGTGCGGATGGCTCTCCCGCAACCCGGCGGCGGTGATCCGCACGAAGCGCGTCTCGCGCTTCAGCGTCGGGATGTCCGGAGCGCCAACGTAACCCATTGCTGAGCGCAAGCCGCCGACGAGCTGGTAGACCAGATTCCCCAGCGGTCCTTTGTAGGCAACGCGACCTTCGATCCCCTCCGGCACCAGCTTCTGGATGTTGCCGACCCCCTCCTGGAAGTAACGGTCCTTGGAGTAGGAGCGGGATTTCATGGCGCCAATCGACCCCATACCCCTGTACTCTTTGAAGCGCTCGCCCTGGTAGAGGACCACCTCACCGGGACTCTCGTCGACGCCGGCCAGCAGTGAGCCGAGCATGACGACGTCGGCGCCGGCCGCGATCGCCTTGGCGATATCGCCGGAGTACTGAATGCCGCCATCGGCGACGACTGGGATGTCATGCCTGGAGGCGGCGCGCGCGCAGTCGAGGACCGCCGTGACCTGGGGCACACCGACCCCGGCCACGACCCGCGTGGTGCAGATCGAGCCCGGCCCGACCCCAACTTTCACGGCGTCCGCCCCGGCGGCGATCAACGCTTCGGTGGCCGACGCGGTGGCAACGTTGCCCGCCATCACCTCAACCCGGTGCACTCGCTTGAGGCGCTCGACCGTTTGCAGGACGGAGACCGAGTGGCCGTGGGCCGTATCGACCACCAGCAGATCGACTCCCGCATCGACCAGCGCGGCCGCGCGCTTGTCGGCGTCGGCCCCAACGCCGACCGCCGCACCAACTCGCAACCGCCCTTGGGCATCCTTGGTGGCGTTTGGGAACTGAATCTTCTTCTGAATGTCCTTCACCGTGATCAGACCCGTGAGATAGCCGCGCTCGTCGACCACCGGCAGCTTTTCCACCCGGTGCCGGTGCAGGATGGATTGCGCCTCTTCCAGCGTCGTGCCGGCCGGAGCCGTGATGAGGTCCTTGCTGGTCATGACTCCGCTCACTGGCTGCTCGACGTCGTTGACGAAGCGGAGGTCGCGGTTGGTGAGGATGCCGACGAGCCGGCCGCAATCCTCGGTAATCGGCACCCCGGAGATGTGGTACCGCTCCATCACCGTCAGCGCCTCGCGTACCGGGGCGTCCGGTGGCAGCGTCACCGGCTCCACAATCATGCCGGACTCGGAGCGCTTTACCTTGTCGACCTCGCCTACCTGCTCCTCGATCGAGAGGTTGCGGTGGACGATTCCGAGACCTCCTTCGCGGGCCAGGGCAATCGCCATGCGGGCCTCGGTCACGGTGTCCATGGCCGCGGAGAGGACCGGGATGGCGAGAGAGATCGATTTCGTGAGCCGGGTTGCGGTGCTGACCGTCGCCGGCAAGACGTCGGACTCGGCGGGAACCAACAGCACGTCATCAAAGGTAAGACCGAGGCCGACGAATTTCTCGGTGTCGGAGAGCGCATCAGACGGGTGCGAGGTTTCGCCCCACGGGGTGGCGGGATCGATACCGGGGACGGTGAATTGACGTGGCTCCGTGATGGTCATGGATGATCTCCCTCCGTGGATTCTCTGACGGGGCGAGGCCGGGGTGGCAGATGAAGACGGGTCGTGAGCTCGTTGACGAACGCTTCGTACGCTTCCGCGCCACGCGAGCTCGGATCGTATTCGACGATGGCCTGACCGTAAGACGGCGCCTCGGCCAATCGCACGGAGCGGGGCACCACCGTGCCAAACATGCGATGGGGAAAATAGCGCCGCACTTCCGCTACCACATGCGCCGAAAGGCGGGTGCGGGCATCGAACATCGTCATCAGGACCCCGGTAACATCCAGCGGCGGGTTCAGACCGCGCTTGACCAGGTCGACGGTTGTCATCAGCTGGCCAAGCCCCTCCAACGCCAGAAACTCACACTGAATGGGGACGACCACCGACCGCGCCGCCGTCAGGGCGTTGACGGTCAGCAATCCGAGTGAGGGCGGGCAGTCGATCAGAACGATGTCGTAGCGAGGTAGCAGGCCAGCGAGCGCGTCGCGCAGCCGGGTCTCCCGTCCACCGGCTTCGACGAGCTCGATCTCGGCTCCGGCAAGCGTCGGCGTCGACGCGACCAGGTCGAGTCCGGGTCGATCGGTCGACTCAATTGCCTCGGAGAGCGGAAGCCGATCGACAAGAACATCGTAAATCGAGCGTCCGACAGTGAGCTTGTCGATGCCCAGTGACGATGTCGCGTTTCCCTGAGGATCGGCGTCGATGAGGAGGATGCGATAACCGCGCTGTGCGAGCGAGACGGCGGTGTTGACGGCCGTTGTGGTCTTGCCGACACCGCCCTTCTGATTGGCGAAGGCAACGATTGGGACCACGCCGCGAGGCCTGGCGGCATCATGGCTGCCCGGGTCGTGCCCCGGTTGGGCCACTACCGGACTTGCTGCCGTCACGCTCGCCATCCGTGTCTCGTCCGCAGAGCCGCCTCTCCTTAGGGCGATGGTAGCACGCGCGTCCGTACACGAGGGGGGTCGCTGCGTTAAGCGGGGTCGCTGCGCTCAAGGGGGGAAGGGGGGAGGACGAATGTCCTGCTCGATACCTCGACTCCTCGACTACGCTCTTCCTTGCCCCCTTTGCCACCTTCGCCGTCTTCGACTGATAGCCGATAGCCGTCTTGCCGTCTTGCCGACTATCGCTTGACCATGTTCGTGACAAACCACGCCACGTTCGCGGGGCGTTCCGCGAGGCGGCGCATCAGGTAGAGGTACCAATGCGGACCGTATGGGGTGGCGATGAGGACGCGATGACCGGCCCGCGCGAGGTCGAGTTGGTACCGCGGCCGTACGCCGTACAGCATCTGAAACTCGAAGCGGTCTGTTCCAATGCCGCGGCGGCTTGTGAACCCCATGACGTGGTCGATGATCCGCTCATCATGGGTCGCGATCGCGGTGAAGCCACCGTCAATCATCATGCGTTCCGCAAGATCGACGTAGGCGCGGTCTACGTCTGGTTTCCGCGGGTAGGCGATGCTCGCCGGCTCCAGGTAGGCGCCCTTGACCAGCCGCAGATTGGGCGACAACGGAAGCAGGCTCTCGAGATCGGCCGGGGTGCGATAGAGGTACGACTGGAGGACGGTGCCGACGTTGTCATGTCCGTCGGCGCGAAGGCGCCGGTAGATGCGCAGCGTGTCATCGACGCGCGCCGATTCTTCCATGTCGATTCGGATGAAATTGCCGTGGGTTTCCGCGTGGGCGACGACCTCCGCCACATTACGGTAGGCGAGCTCAGGATCGAGGTCGAGCCCGAGATGCGTCAGCTTGAGGGCAATATTCGTCCGCAGGCCCTCTGTCGCGATACGGTCGAGGTCCGCCTTGTACTCATCGACGACTGCCCGGGTGGTCGCCGCGTCCTTGACCCCTTCCCCAAGAAGGGTGGTATTGGTGCGAAGACCCTTCTGGTTGAGAGCGCGAAGAACCGGAATCGCCTCATCGAAGGTCTCGCCGGCGACGAAGCGCGACGCCCCCAGGCGCATGCCGTGACTCCGTACGGCGCGCGAAACGAACGGATTGCTCGTCGCGGCGAGGATGCCGGCCCGGAAGACCGGGTTGAGATCCACGCGCGGCAGGATCCGAACGTTGGCCGATCGCTTCGTCGCGGCCGCGGGCTCATCGCGTGTCGTCGCCACCGGGTCAGCTCCCTGGTCGTCTTATCTCACCATCGAAGGCAACGCTGAAGAGCGCGCTTCCGGTCGCATGCGCCAAGCTGCTTAGACGAAGATCGCGCGCACGGCGTTGATCGCGTCGCGAAGTCTCACCGCTTCGGCGCGGACTGCGGTCTTCCAATCAGGCTGCTGGGCCGAGTCCGCGTAGAGAACGGACCGCGAGGAGGAGACGAGCATTCCTCCTCCCTTGCTATCGAGTCCGGCGCGGACTGAGGCTTCGAGCTCGCCGCCTTGCGCGCCAATGCCAGGAAGCAGGATGGGGAGGTCCGGACAGCGCTGGCGAACAGTGGCAAGCTCAGCGGGATAGGTCGCGCCTACGACGAGCCCGAGCGTCGCCGGCCAGCGTTCCGACCAGGCGGCGACGTGATCCGCGACCGTGAGATACATCGGCTCTGAATCACCTTCCGCATCTAGACGGCGGTCTTGCAGATCGCCCGAACCCGGGTTGCTTGTCTTGCAGACGACGAGCACCCCTCGATCACCGCGACGCATGAAGGGCGCGAGGGAGTCTTCGCCCAGATAAGGGTTTACCGTGACGGCATCGAAGTTCCAGGTGTCGAAGTAGCCGGTGGCGTATGCCTCGGCGGTGCTACCGACATCGCCGACCTTGGCGTCGAGGATGACGGGGATGTTTCGGGGAATGCGACGGCGGGTCTCCTCGAGGGCGGCAACGCCCGCCGCGCCGTGGGCCAGGTAGAACCCGAGGTTCGGTTTGTACGCGCAGACGAGATCGGCAGTCACCTCAATGACATCGGCGTTGAAGGTCACAATGGCGCGGGCAACGTCGGTATCGTCCCGCAAAGTCACGGGAAATCGGCTCAGGTCGGGGTCGAGCCCAACACAGAGCAGGCTGTCGTTGGTATGCGCGGCCTCGTTGATTCGATTATGGAATGCTTCGGATACGTTCACCTGACTCTTCACCATTCCGTGAACCTCACCCCTGCTGCCAGTGGCCCGCGTGCCAGTACGTCACGATACGAGCCGTTTCGCTTCCCGATGTGTACGTACAGGCGTTGCTCCTGTGACAATGTCGCCATTGAACCCGGTGCTAGCATGGATGTGAGGGCATATCGCGTCAAGGTGCGAAATAGCGGCCGGGGAAAGCTCGCCGCGAGGAACGCGGAGTAATGCCGATCGCGACGGGAACAACCCATGAAGCCGCCGTGTTTGGGGCCCGGCTGCCGGAGATCGATCCGGTCTCGGGTGTGCGCCTGCCGACGATGGTGGATGTCTCACGAGCCCGTCAAGTCATCGCCCAGTACCTTTCGCCGACCCCCATGCTGTCGAATCCAGCGCTCGACGCGCTTCTTGGTTTCCAGACGTTCATCAAGTGCGAGAACCTCCAGCCGGTGGGAGCCTTCAAGGTGCGCGGCGGTCTCTTTCTGATGAGCGACCTCTCGCCGGAAGATCGCGCGCGAGGCGTCGTGACGGCCTCGACCGGCAACCATGGCCAATCGATCGCGTATGCGGCGCGCGAGTTCAGGGCGCCGGCCACGGTCTGGATGCCCGAAGAAGCCAATCCCCTGAAAGTCGCGTCTATGCGCCGGCTCGGAGCAGAGGTCCGCTTCGCGGGCCGCGACTTCGACGAGAGCCGTGCCGAGGCCGAGCGCGATGCGGAAGCGCGAGGGGCGCTGTTTGTCGCGTCAGCAAATGATTGGCGTCTAATTGCGGGTGTCGCGACGTATACCGTAGAGATGCTGGAAGCCGTGCCAGACCTGGATGCGCTGATCGTCCCCGCCGGCGGCGGTTCCGGGCTGTCCGGAGCCTGTCTTGCCGGGAAGAGCCTATCGCCCCGGCTGCGTATTATCGGGGTGCAAGCGGCAGGCGCGCCTGTCGTCTACGAGACCTGGCGCAGCGGTCGGCTCGAGGAGATCGATCGCGCTGACACATTCGCCGAAGGCCTGGCGACCCGGGTGGCATTCAGTCTCCCCGCGCAGATCCTCTGGAGGCGCTTGGATGACTTTCGGCTCGTGACGGATAGCGACCTGCGTCGCGCCGTTCTGACGTTGCTGGAGCGGGCGCGGGTGCTCGCGGAGGGGGCGGGAGCGGCAGCCCTC
>JAHWJF010000513.1 GCA_019348515.1 Chloroflexota bacterium
GCACGCCCTTGTTCTTCAGCGAGCTTCCGACCAGGATCGGTACCAGGCGTCCGCTCACGGTTGCTGTACGCAGCCCGGCCCGCAGCTCGTCGGGAGTCAAGACGTCGTCCTCAAGGTAGCGCATCATGAGCTCCTCATCGGACTCCGCAATCAACTCGACGAGATGATGCCTTGCCGCGCTAGCCTCTTCCGCCATTTCAGCTGGGATTTCGGTCCTCTCGATGTTCTGCCCCATCTCGTCATGAAAGATGTAGGCGACCTCATCGATCAGATCGATGATCCCGGTGAAATTGGCTTCCGCTCCGATCGGAAGTTGAATTGGCGCCGGCACCGCCTTCAGGCGGTCAACGATCATCTCAACCGTGCGCGTAAACGACGCGCCCGTTCGGTCCATCTTGTTGACGAAGCAGATTCGAGGCACGCTGTATTTATCAGCCTGTCGCCAAACCGTCTCGGATTGCGGCTCAACGCCGGCAACCGCGTCGAAGACGACGACCCCGCCGTCCAGCACGCGCAGGGATCGCTCCACCTCGACGGTGAAGTCGACGTGACCCGGCGTGTCGATGATATTGATGCGGTGCCCATCCCACGAGCAGGTCGTGGCGGCGGCGGTGATCGTGATGCCGCGCTCACGCTCCTGGACCATCCAGTCCATAGTCGCGGCGCCCTCATGCACCTCGCCGGGTCTGTGGACCCGACCGGTATAATAGAGGATGCGCTCGGTTGTCGTCGTCTTGCCCGCGTCAATGTGAGCGATGATCCCGATATTCCGGGTCTTCGCTAACATCGTTTCGGCGTCGATTGCCGTGGGCCGGGTCGCGGTTGCGGTACTCATCGTATTCCTTATACGTCCTATAGATGGTGCCGGAAGGACAGTCCGTTCCCTTGCTCCGAGCGGCCCCGTAGAGGCCGACGGCTGTCCTGCAGCGGCTAGAAGCGTCCGTAGTGAGAGAAGGCGCGGTTTGCCTCGGCCATCCGGTGGGTGTCCTCACGGCGCTTGATCGTTGCGCCGGTGTTGTTGAACGCGTCCAGCAACTCGTTGGCCAGCTTCTCCTGCATCGACTTTCCGGGTCTCCCGCGAGCCGACATCAGTAGCCAACGCATGGCCAGTGATTGGCGACGAGGACCCTCGATCTGCACGGGAACTTGATAGGTAGCTCCACCGACCCGGCGAGGTTTGACCTCGATGACCGGCGTCGCGTTGCCGAGCGCCTGCTCGAAGACTTCCAGAGGACCCCGCCCGGTTCGCTCTGCGATCCGGTCGAGGGCACCGTAGACAATCCGCTCGGCGACACCCTTCTTGCCGCGCTCCATCACCTTGTTGATGAACCGCGCGAGAACCTCGCTCTGATAGCGCGCATCCGGTGGTGGAATCCTGCGCTCGACCTTCGCCCGGCGTGGCATATCCGTTCCCTCAATCGTTTGCGGCCCGAACCGCCGCTCCTGCTGTAAACCCGCCGCCTGGCGACGGTATCTCCAAACACACGAAAAAGCGGTGAACGTCAGTAGACGTCCGGCCGCTTCTCGCACCATGTTCAATCAGGTCCGCCGTGGCGGTTGGCGCCGGCAGGACTGCTGCTACCAGCCAGTCCTGCTGAGCGCTATGCGCTCTTCTTGGGCGCCTTGGTTCCGTACTTCGAGCGCGCTTGCTTGCGGTTATCTACACCGCGGGCATCCAAGGTACCTCGAACGATGTGGTAACGAACGCCCGGGAGATCCTTCACCCGGCCTCCGCGCACCAGCACCACAGAGTGCTCCTGAAGATTGTGCCCCTCGCCCGGGATATACGCCGTGACCTCCATACCGTTGGTCAGGCGAACCCTGGCGATCTTACGCAGCGCCGAATTGGGCTTCTTCGGCGTCATGGTTTTGACCTGCGTACACACGCCACGCTTCTGCGGAGAATGCGTCCCCGAGCGAAGACGGCCTGCATATCGCCCAAGCGCGTTACTGGTGAACCCCAGCGCCGGCGCCTTGGTCTTTTTCTTGACGCTCTTGCGGCCCTTACGAACCAACTGATTGATCGTCGGCACGAT
>JAHWJF010000181.1 GCA_019348515.1 Chloroflexota bacterium
ACCGACGACCAGCGGCAGATCGTCACGACCGCGCCGGCCGCCGGCGATCAAACCATCGAGCTCAACGATGTGCGCGGCCTGGTCGCCGGCCAGGAGCTGACGATTGACCCCGGCGGCGTAGCGGAGACCATCTTCGTGCGGGCGGTGCGGCCAGCGAACCTGGCAAACCCGATGGCCGGCGCCATCGATCTGGTCAACCCGCTGGCCAACGGCTTTGCGATCAACGACGTCGTGGCCCTCGTGCCGACGCAGCTGACTGCTTCGGTCGGGCCCGGATTGACCCGCGTCGCGGTCGCGAACCGGGTGGGTCTGGTGCCGGGCATGATCATCCGGGTTGGCGTCGCACCGGCGCAGGAATTCCTGAGGGTGCGCGCCCTGCCAAATCCGGGGCCTGCGGGATCCGGCTCGGACCCGGGCGAGGTCATCCTCGGCCAGCCCATCCGGCGCACGTATGCCGCCGGTGAGGCGGTGGCGCCACAGAGTGTCCCGACGCCATTGCGGGCACCGAGCGCGCTGGTGATTGCCGCGTCGGCGGGCGCGCAGAGTCTGCTCGTCACCGATGGCGGCGGTTACGCGGCCGGTGACGTGATCCGCGTCATCACCCCCAGCGGCGAGGAGTTCTTCCATAGCATCGATGCTCCCTCGGGGGCCGTCGGGAATCCGCCGCTGGAGATCGCCGCGGCGACGCTCAGCCAGCCGCTCCGCCGCTCGCACCCGCTCGGGTCGCCGGTCGCCGGGCGCGCCCCACTCATCGATATCGAGGCGCTCGACTTCGGAGCCTGGGGAGACCGGCTCCGGGTCTCGGTGGAGGACGAGCGCCCCGGGCTCGTGGCCCGCGCCGAGATCGCCGCCGGCATCAATGCCACCACCGTCGAGCTCGACACCATCACCGGCATCGAACGAGGAACCGTGCTCGAGCTTTTCGATGCCAACGATCAGGTTGTCGATGACCCGGTCAAGGTGATCGCCGTCGACCGGGTTGCCTCGCGGGTGACGCTGGCCGCCCCGCTCACCGCCAACCAGCAGAACCCCGGGTTATTCGTTCGCTCCCGGGAGTTCCGGCTGACTGTCTATCTCTTGCGCCAACCCGACCCGGCCCAACCCTCGCGCAACGACGAGGTCGTCGATAGGGAGGACTTCCTCTGGCTCTCCCTGGATCCCCGCCACAGCCGCTACATCGAGACGATTGTCGGCGCCGTCAATGGGCCGTTGCGCCTGGTCGACCGCCGCCCGGAGGGCGCCTCGGCGTATGTTCGCGTCCGCGACCGCGCCGCCGGCAACCAGGCCCTCCTGGAGTCGATCCGACTCGGTCCCGAGACTCTTGTCGACCGGCTCCCGAACGGGACGACGCGGCCGGCGCGGCACCGCCTCGAGGAGGTCCGCGGCTTCGACGCCATCGCGACCCTCACCGACGCGCACTACATCGGCGTCAATGCCGCCGATGCCGAGAACCGCACCGGTCTCCACAGCCTGCGTAACGAGGAGGACATCAGCCTCGTCGCCGTGCCGGGGCGAACCAGTGTCGCCATCCAGAGCAGGCTGATCGAGCACTGCGAGACGATGCGCTACCGTTTCGCCGTCCTCGACTGTCCGCAGCCGCCGAACGACTCGCTCAGCGACGTGCGGTTCCAGCGCCAGCAGTTCGACACCCGCTACGCCGCGCTCTACTACCCATGGCTGATGATCCCCAATCCGTTCGCGGGGACCATCGCCCAGCCCGAGCAAATCCCCGTCCCACCGAGCGGTCACATGCTCGGCGTCTACGCCCGCACCGACATCGAGCGCGGCGTCCACAAGGCGCCGGCCAACGAGGTCGTGCGGGGCGGCATCGTCGGTCTGCGCCGCACCCTCAACAAGGGGGAGCACGACCTGCTCAATCCCTCGCCGGTGAACATCAACGTCATCCGCGACTTCCGGCCGAACAACCGGGGCATCCGCATCTGGGGAGCGCGGGTGATCACCAGTGACCCTGATTACAAGTATCTGAATGTGCGACGGCTGCTGATCTTCATCGAGCGCTCGATCGAGCTCGGTCTGCAATGGGTGGTTTTCGAGCCGAATCCCGAGCCGCTGTGGGCCCGCGTGCGGCAGACGATCCGCGACTTCCTGACGGTCGTCTGGCGCAACGGAGCGCTGGAAGGAACGAGACCGGAGGAGGCGTTCTTCGTCCGGTGCGACCGCACCACGATGACCCAGACCGACATCGACAACGGCCGCTTGATCGTTCTCGTCGGCGTGGCGCCGGTTAAGCCGGCCGAGTTCGTCATCGTCCGGATCGGCCTGTGGACCGCGCACAGCGAACAGCGGGCGGAGGGATAAGCGATGGTTGCCAGCGTGCGGGTTGACCCCTACCGGTCGTTCAACTTTCGGGTCGAGATCAGCGGCACCACCACGGCGAGCTTCCGCGAGTGCAGCGGGCTCTCGACCGACGGCGACGCGGTCGACTACCGGGAGGGCACTGACCCCAACACCATGCGCAAGCTGCCCGGCCTGCGCAAGTACGCGAACGTCGTCCTCAAGCGTGGCTACACCCAGAACCTCGAGCTCTGGGGGTGGTACGGGAACATCACCAACGGCATCGCCGACCGGAGAACCGTCTCGATCATTCTCATGAACGAGGAGCACGAGGATGTCCTCCGCTGGGAGCTCGCCTTCGCCTGGATCAACAAGCTGGAGGGCGCCTCATTCAACGCCGCGGCGAGCGAGGTTGCCATCGAAACGATCGAGATCGTGCATGAGGGACTGAACCTCGTCTTACCGTAGCGACAGCGACACGTAGGGATCGATTCATGCCGAACTATCAGACCCCCGGTGTCTACACCGAGTGGATCGACACGACCGGCTCGCCGATCTCGGCCATCCAGACGGATGTCGTCGGTTTTGTCGGCATCGCGCAACGAGGTCCCCTCGACACGCCGGTGCCGATCCAGTCGTGGCGGCAGTTCCAGGCCCATTTTGGCGGTCATATCGGCGGCGGCTTCCTTGCCTACGCGGTTGCGGCGTTCTTCGAGAACCGCGGACGGCGCTGCTGGGTGGTCCGCATCGCCAGCCGCGAACCGGGCAACGGCACGGGCACGGGCGCCGCCACTGCCGCGACCATGCTCGAAGACACCGCCAACGTGCCGGCCTGGCGGGTAGCGGCCTCCAGTCCCGGTGAATGGGGGAACGGCCTGCGGATCACCCTCCAGGAGACCCACCGTGTCCAGACCCGCACCGATCCCCGGCACGGCACGCCGCTGGTCTCCGCGGTGGAAAGCCTCGCCGGTCTGATCCGGGGCACGATGGTGCGTCTCCGCCAGCCAGGACGAGCGTCGCTGCTGCGGGTCGTCTCTGACAGCGACCCACTCGACAATGTCGTGTTCTGGGTGAATCCGCGGCCGGAGGCGCGGCTCCCGTACGAAGCGCCATTGACCGGTCTCGACCCGGCGCTCCCCGTCGAGATCGAGAGCGTGGAATACACGCTCGTCGTGCGGAGCGCGGATGGCGCCGCCACGGTCATCGAGGGCCTGAGCTTGATTCCAGAGCATCCTCGCTACGGGCCGCGCCTGCTGGCGCCGCCGGCGGTCACCCGTGAACCGGGGCGGCCGGCGGTCATTCCCGCCACACCACCGGTCGTGGTGATCGACGACCTGCGGCCGGGATTCCGCGCCGCCGACCGCGCGTGGGGGGTGACCGGACCGCTCCCACTCGCATCCCTACGGATGGCGGTCCCCCCAGAGCCTGCCGAGCAGCCGCTCCTCGGCGGCGCCGATGGCCTCGCCGCGCTCGCCGCTGGCGACTTCATCGGCGAATCGTTCGCGGCCACCGATTCCGACGAGGTGCGCGACCGCAAGCGACGAGGGCTGCGTGCGCTGGAGGAGGTGGACGAGGTCGCCATCCTGGCAGTGCCGGACATCACCATTCAGCCCGCGCTGCCCCCGCTGACCGCCACCATCCCGCCCTGCGTGCCCGACCCGTGTCTGCCGAACCAGCCGCCACCCTTCGCCCTGCCTCCACCGCGCACGGCGGGTGAGTTGCCACCGGTCTTCCGCGAGGCCGAGGTCTTCCAGGTCCAGGCGGCCATGATCGAGCAGTGCGAGCGGTTGCGCACCCGCGTCGCCCTGCTCGACCCGCCCGCTTCTGCCGCCCTGGACCCGCAGCAGGCGGTGGCCGCGATCCGTGCCTGGCGACGGCGGTTCGACTCCTCCTACGCCACCCTCACCTTTCCCTGGCTCCACGTGCTCGACCCGCTACGCCTCGGCGGGGCGCTGACGAGGGCGATTCCGCCGTGTGGTCACGTCGGCGGGCAGTATGCCCGCAGCGACCTCGAAGTCGGCGTCCACCAGGCGCCGGCGAACGCCCGGCTGGAGATGGCGCAGGACGTCACGGTGACGGTCGACGAAACGACCCACGGGCTGCTCAACGAGCAGGGCATCAACGTCATCCGCGCCTTGCCTGGGCGCGGTCTGCGCATCCTCGGCGCGCGCACGGTAAGCAGCGATCCAACGTGGCGCTTCATCAACGTCCGGCGGCTGCTGCTGATGATCGAACAGGCGATCGACCGCTCCATCCAGTGGGCGGTCTTCGAGCCGAACGACGGCACCACCCGCGCCAAGCTGACGCTGGCCCTCACGAGCTACCTGCTGGCCCTGTGGCAGCAGGGGGCCCTGACCGGCGCCACCATGCGCGAGGCCTTTTTCGTCAAGTGCGATGACGAAAACAACCCGGCGGCCGAGCGAGCGCTCGGCCGCCTGCTGGCCGAGGTCGGGGTCGCCCCATCGCAGCCCTTCGAGTTCATCGTCGTCCGCGTCGGGCGCACCCGCGACGAATTCGAGATCGTCGAGGAGCGGGCTGGCTTCGCGATGGAGGTGACCTGATGGTCCTTGGCCACGTCGGCATCCGGGGTGACCCGCTGCTCAACCACAACTTCGTCATCAGCCTGCTGGACACGAGCAGCAGCCTGGCCCTGGCCAAGTCGATTGCCCTCTCGGCCGTCTTCGACGTGGCCCTGGGTGGGTTCAGCGAGTGCACCGGGATCGAGATGTCGCTCGACGTCGAGGAGTACCGCGAGGGCGGCCTCAACGGGACGGTCCACAAGTTCCCGACCCGCGTGACATGGTCCAACATCACCCTCCGCCGCGGCATCGGCGCCGGGACCGGGCTCTGGGACTGGCATTACGGCTTCGTCGAAGGCAAAGGCAAGCGCCGGGACGGCGTGATCGTGCTCATGACCGACCTGCGGCTGCCGAACAACATCTGGTACTTCCGGCGCGGCTTGCCCGTGAAGTACACCGGGCCAACGCTGAACGCCGGGCAGAGCCAGGTCGCGATCGAGGCCATCGAGATCGCCCACGAAGGGATCTATCAGGTGCCTTACGTCGGCTACGGCGCGGCGGCAACGACGCGCATCATCGGTCTGGCGACCTAGGCCGAGCGGCAGGGAGGAGCCATGGACGTCCATATCGCCGATGTCGTGAGCACCGTGCGAGCGGTCGATAACGAGGCCCTGCTCTCACCACAGGTCATGGAGCAGATCGTCCGCGCCGTCCTACGCGCTGTTGAAGAAAACGAAGCCCACCGCGTGCGCCTCCAGCAGGAGCAGCGGATCGCGGGCGGTGGCGGGGACGAATACGAGCGAGGTTGGAGTTAGCCATGCAGCAACCGGCCCGCGCCAAGCTCGTCGTCAAGTGGCACCAGGCGGCAGAAGAGCAGATCGAGCTGCGCTACAACCCGACCGAGCTCTCCTTCGACAAGGGCGCCCAGATCGCCGAAATTGCAATCCCCGGTCTCGACGCGCCCTTACTCCAATACGTGCGTGGGCAGGCGGAGCGGCTGACGCTGGAGCTCTTCTTCGACACGACCGAAGACGGCATGGCCGCCGGGGTGAGAGGCGCCAAGAGCGTCACTGAGCAGACGGACCGGATCTATCAGCTCATCAAGATCGAGCCCGCCCGGCACGCGCCACCAGTTTGCGAGTTCGTCTGGAACGATAAGTTTCCCGGCGCCTCGCTCAGCACCGTCGCCGCCGGCGCTACCGGCAACCAGAATCGCAACGGCTTCCCCTGTATTGTCGAGAATGTCCGGCAGAGATTCACCCTCTTCAGCCCGGACGGCGTGCCACTACGGGCCACCCTGACCGTCACCCTGCGCGAGTTCCGGCGCCTCGATCAGCAGAAGAAGCAGATCAACCCTCACTCGCCAGACCGCACGCAGGCACATGTCGTCCAACGGGGTGACACCCTCTCGGCGATCGCCGCCCGGGCCTACGGCCGCCCGGACGACTGGCGCGCCATCGCGACCGCTAATGGGATCGAGGATCCGCGCCGGCTCACCCCCGGCCAGACCCTCGCCGTGCCGCCGATCAGGTAATGGAGGCCGTATGACCCTGACCACGCTCGACCAGGAGTCCGTGCTCCACCCCGAGGGCTTCTACGTCCCGCAGTTCAAGGTGCGGATCGAGGGCTCCGGGCTGGACGACGACGTCGTGCGCGACGTCGTCCAGGTCACCTACCGGGACAGCATCACCGAGATCGACAGCTTCGAGCTGACGGTCAATAACTGGGATCCGGTCGCCGCCACCTTCAAATACGTCGGCGCCGAAACGGCCAAGTCGCTGCGCGAGGACACCCAGCAGAGCCGGCTGCAGCGACTCTTCGAGCCGTCGCGCAAGCGCGTCGAAGTCTGGATGGGCTACCTCGACTCCCTGCAACTGATGGTGACCGGCCACTTCACCACGATGGAGCCGAGCTTTCCCAGCGGCGGCGGACCGACGCTGACCGTCCGTGGCCTGAACGTGCTCCACGAACTGCGTCGCAAGAAATACACGAACACCTGGCCTCGCCGCAGTGGTAGCCAGATCAGAGATAGCGAGATCGCCAAGGAGATCGACGACCTGCGGGACAAGGGGAAGAAGCGTTTTCCCCTCCCCATCGTCACCGAGCCGGGCGTGTTGAGGGAGGAGCCGCTCCTCGATTACGTCGCTCAGCGCAGCCAGTACGATATCGACTTTCTCCTCTCCCGCGCCCGGCAGCGCTGCTACGTGGTATTCGTCAAAGAGCCGGAAAGTAAGAATGGCCAGGTGAGCCTCTACTTCGGGCCGTAGGAGGGCGGGCAGGGGCTCCGCCTGCGACCGGTCACCTACGAGCTGGAGTGGGGCCGCTCCCTGATCGAATTCAAACCGACA
>JAHWJF010000182.1 GCA_019348515.1 Chloroflexota bacterium
CTGGTTCCGGCTGGAACGCCCGAGTCCCGCCGTCGCATGAACTCGTCCGCTGCTTCACCGCTCAATGAAGGCGACCGCGCCAGGTTCGAGCGCTTGCTCCGGGAGGCGTCCGCCGCAGCGCTACCGGCCTGGATGGAAACCCGGCGTTGGTTTGCGGACAAAGGTCGCGGCATCGCCACCATCGAGATTGAGGATGCGATTGTTGAGCGGGTGGAATCGAACTGGCTCGCGCTCGCGGTGGCCCGGGTCGCGTTCAAGGATGGGAATACCGCTCGATATCTGCTGCCTCTTACCCTGACCGGGTCTGGAGCGAAGACGGATGATGTCATCGCGGCAGCGCCTGGCTCAGACGCTGGTGCGCTCATCGACGCGACGGAGACCCCCTGGTTCGGGGAGTGGCTTCTCGCTCGCCTGGCGGAATCGAAAGGCTTCGCGAGCGGTGCGTGGTCCTATATCTCGCATCCAGCGGCTGAAACTGAAATCGCCCTGGCACGGAGCCGCCGAGCGAGCGTGATGCGAGCGGAACAGAGCAACTCGTCCATCCGCTTTGGCGACGTCCTGATCATGAAACTCTTCCGCCGGTTGCAACCGGGTCCGAACCCTGACGAGGAAGTGCTTCGCGCGCTGCTCGATGCGGGTTTCGCCCGGGTGCCACGGTACATCGGCTCCGTGTCCTGGCGATCCACCGGGGGACAGACGTTCGCGGTTGCGGTGATCCAGGAGTTCGTGCCGAACGTCGGAGACGGTTGGACGTGGATGCTCGATCGGCTGCGCGCTATCGCGGCGGGCGGCATTGACGTTCGCGCCGACGACTTTGCCGCGGAGCAGTTACTCGGCCGGAGAACGGGAGAGCTTCATCTCGCGCTGAGCAGCGTCTCGGAGCCAGGGTTTGCGCCCGAGCAGCCGGACCGCGCGACCGTCGCCTCGGACACCGATCGCACGCGCGCCGCCATTGAAGAGACAATCGGGCTGCTTCTCGAACGCCAGGTGCATCTTCCGGAGAAGATTCAAACTCGACTCCCCGAGGCGATCGCGGGGCTGAGGGCGTTATCCGGTCGAGTTGACGGGTACGCTGACGAAGCGCAAACGCGGCGCATTCGCGTTCATGGCGATTATCACCTCGGCCAGACCCTGCGAACTCCGGATGGGGACTGGACCATCATCGACTTCGAAGGCGAACCCGCGCGTCCCCTTGAGGAGCGCCGACAACGATCATCAGTGCTCAAGGACGTCGCCGGCATGCTGCGTTCGTTCGCCTATGCGCGAGGCGCCGCCGAGCGAGCGGCCGACCTGACTGGAGACAACGTGGTTCGGGTTCGTCTCCAGCGATGGGAGAGCGGGGTCCGCGGAGCCTTTCTCACGGGATACCGGCAAGCCCTTGACATCTCCCCCCTGCCACTGATACCGGTCGAAGATGAGGCCTTCGGCCGCGCGCTCGCCGCCTGGGAGCTTGACAAGGCGCTCTACGAGGTCGCCTACGAGGCGCGCAATCGACCGGACTGGATCGAACTGCCGCTACGGGCACTCCTTCCGGATCTCTTCGATCAGCCAGCGGATGGCCCGGGAACGGCCCCTGCATAACCTTGTCGTGGGGTCCAGTCCCGGTAGTCAATCATCGGAAACGGGTTGTCTCTCTCGCACAGCGCGGCGAGATACTCCTCGTCCTCAGCGGTAAAGCTGTCCCCGTCCAGGAGCGACGCGAGACGGTCGAAGCGATCGAGGTGATCCTGGAAGCGCTCGACCGCATATTCCTTCGCCTGGAGCGTGGTCACCAAGAATGGCCAGTCGCTGCTTTGTAGCAAGAGAAGCTCCCGAGCCGCCTGGTTCAGCATATCCCGTCGCAGACCGTCAGCGTCAGGGAACTGATTCGCGAGCTCTTCCATCCGCCGCTCAGCGGCGTGGATTAGCGGCCACATCCATTCAGTGTCGTCATTCAGCCACGTAAAGTGACCGCCGCCTGCGCCCCAGCTCGATTCGGGGAGCGACAGGACCTCATGCGGCGGATGCTCTTCGATGATCCGGCTCGCCGTGGTCACCTCGACCGCGGGCCGCGCGGCAAGGCCGCGCAGGACCTCCTTCAGCCAGTCGACGCCCTCGAACCACCAGTGCCCGAAGAGCTCGGTATCGTACGACGCGGTAATACTGCCAATATCACCGGTGCGCTCGTGAAACTCGCGGAGGTTTTCTTCGATCAAATGGACATAATGCTCAGCATGCGATCGCACCTGATTGGCGGCGCGGTTGGGATCATATGGTTCCTTGCTCCCGAGATCGACACCCGCGCCGGTAACTCGCCAGTACTGCATGCCGGATTCCGCGTCTTTGCGGTGGAACTCGCGGTAAACGAAGTCTCCTGGGTACCCAAACGCAGCCGACCATACTTGCTGTCCGGTGCGCTCGTGCCTGGCGAGAACGGCAACCTGACCCGGGGCATCGCCGACCCAGTAGGGGAGGAGCGAGGTTCCCGGCGCGAGCTGGCGGCCCGGTTCTGGCGGGCTCACAACCGAGGCGTAGCGCCGGGCGACCATGCCGTAGGGCCCGATCGTCCCCGGTACCGCGACGCCGACCGGCTGACCGCCTTCAACGGTGTGCGTCTCGCTGAAAAAGACCAGCAAACCTTCCTCGGCGAGGAACGATTCCAGACCGGGCCGGCGAATGATCTGGTCATCGTCCTCTTCGATAATCGCGGGCCGGTACGCGCACTCAGGGAGCCATACCGCCTGCGGTGATCGCCCGAAGTGCCGGCGGTAGGCTTCGACGCCGGTATGGAGTTGGCCATGGATCGAGGAGTCGCGCGCGAGGAGCGGCAGGTAGCCGTGGGTTGCGGCACTGGTGGCGACCTCGATCAGACCATCGTCCTGGAGAGCGCGAAACGCGCCGAGCAGATTCCTGCCGAAGCGGTCCTGGAATGAGGTGAGCACTCTCGCGTACCAGTGGTGATAGAAGCGAGCGAGGTCGCGAAACGTCTCGTCGCCGGCCTGATCGAAGCGATCCACGTCCTGCGCCGCGTTGGCGGCTCGCTCGGCGGCGTAGGCGACAAAGTGGTCGATGATGAGCGGATCGGCGAGTTGCTCGCCAAGAACCGGAGTGATGCCGATGGTGAGCCGAAAGGGTATCCCTTCCTCTCGCAGGTCATAGAGAGCGTTCAGCAGCGGGACATACGTCTCGGCGATCGCTTCATGGACCCACTCCTCACCGTGCGGCCACATTCCCGCCTGCCTCGCATACGGGAGGTGGCTGTGCAACATGAAGGTAAATGCCCCGATTGGCGCTGCCACGTCATTCCCCCCTTACATACGCGTCGACTGTGCTGCCCTGGTTGATGCCAGGATGTTGTCGCCGCATCGAGTTCACGGAAGCCCTTCCATCAAGAGCGTGTGCTTTGCACCCGGTACGGTGTAGTCATATGGATCGTGACCCCGCGGCCGGTCGATAAGCCTCGATCTGCCATAGGTATCCGTCACCTCGCGCAGCCCGTCAGCCAGCCCTTCATGGAGTTGATGTGGCGCGTACCGCCAGGCCCAGTTCCCCGCCGCACTTCCTGGGGTGTTCATTCGCGCGTCATCGTCGAGACGCATCACATCCTGTAATGGGGCGATTGCAAGATCAGAAACCGATGCCTGTGCGGTTCGGATGAGATCCCAGGCAATATCGCTGCCGTCGTGCCCGAGGTAGCGCTGAACACTTGCGCGGACCGGGTCAGGCAGCGTGCGGAACCAGCCAATGGTGGTCTGGTTATCATGGGTTCCCGTGTAGGCAACCGAGTCCGGAACATAGTTATGGGGAAGGTACGCGTTTGTGGGGCCACTATCGAAGGCGAACTGCAGCACCTTCATCCCCGGGAATCCAAGCGCTTCGCGTAGCGCCACAACGTCCGGAGTGATCAGCCCGAGGTCCTCGACGATGAACGAGAGGGGTCCCAGCGCGTTCTCCATCGTGTCGAATATCGCGCGTCCCGGTCCTGGCTCCCAATGCCCGGCCGCCGCGGTCGGCGCGTCCGCTGGTACGACCCAGGATGCCGCGAAGGCGCGGAAATGATCGATGCGGAGAATATCGACGTGCTGCAATCCTGACCGTACGCGATCGATCCACCATCCATAGCCGGTGTCGGCGTTGCGTCGCCAGTCGTAGACCGGGTTCCCCCAGAACTGCCCCTCCGCGGTGAACGCGTCTGGGGGCACCCCAGCGACCACGGTTGGATGCCCCGACGGGTCGAGCCGGAAAAGATCACGGTGAGCCCAAACGTCGGCGCTGTCGTAAGCGACGAATATTGGCAGATCGCCGACAACCCGGATGCCGAGGTTGTTGGCGTACTGTCGTACCTCGTTCCACTGACGATGAAACAGGAACTGCGTGAACTCGTGATACCGAATCTCGTCTTTCAGGCTCTCCTTGGCCGCCGCGAGTGCCGCAGGCTCCCTCAGGGCAATGCCGGAGGGCCAGGCGCCCCAGGCGATTCCGGCGTGCGCGCTCTTGAGCGCCATGAACGCAGCGTAGTCGGCCAGCCATCCCACCTGTGCTTGGCGGAAGGCCTCGAGGGCTGGGCGGAGGTCCGAGGCGGCGCCGCGGCGGAAGCGGTCAAACGCTTCGCGCAGCAGCGGCTGTTTGAACGCACGCACGTCGTCGTACTCGACATACGACGTCGGGAACTGTGGTCCCTCTTCGATGCGGCTGGGATCGAGTAGGCCGTCGCCCGCTAGCCAGGGGAGCGATATGAGCAGTTCATTACCAGCGAACGCCGAGGGTGATGCATACGGTGAGTTGCCTGGACCGATCGGACCGAGGGGGAGCACCTGCCAGAGCGACTGCCTGCCGCGGGCAAGCCAATCCACGAAGCGGAACGCAGATTCACCAAAGTCGCCGATCCCATGCGGGCCCGGAAACGAGGTCGGGTGACAGATGATGCCACTCTGGCGATCGCGGATCTGGTCCATTGATCCTTTCCCGTCCGAACGCGTCCGTATCACGTGAGAGATAGCCCGCGCGCTAGACCCCGAATATCCGATTCAGGAACTCGCGTTTCGTGACGCTATCACTCGCCTCGAACCGCGTGAAACCGCGCGCGGCACTTGGCGATCGTCCGCCGCGTTTCCTCGAGATCGTGCCACCCGAGGACCTCCGTCTGCTTGGGTTCAAGCTGCTTATACGTAGCGAAGAACGTCTCGATTTCCCGGAGCCAGTGGTCCCCGATATCAGTGAGCGTCCGCACATGGGCATAACGCGGATCTCCCACCGGCACCGCTAGAACCTTGAAGTCCGATCCCTTCTCGTCGTGCATATCGAGGCCGCCGAGCGGTCGAGCCGGGATCAAACATCCGGGAAAGGTCGGCTCCTGCACCAGCACCAAGACATCGAGCGCATCGCCGTCTTCCCCCATGGTTTCGACGATGTAGCCGTAGTCGGTTGGGTAGTGAACAGACGAATAGAGGACGCGGTCGAGCAGAAACCGCCCGGTACGCTCGTCGTATTCGTACTTGTTGCGGCTGCCGCGTGGGATCTCGATGAACGCCAAGACGGTCGCGGGGTCTTCGTCTCGCTGAGACGAACGATTCTCTGTTGGATTTTTCCAGGCCGCGGTGGATTGCCCCCCACCCATCGAGTTACTCTCCCGCCGATCCAGCAAGGTTTTCTGTTCAGGTAATAGAGCAAATTCCGGGCCGAACCTTACCACGCACGGACGGCTGCCCAAGTCACGGGAACGAAAGAGGCCCGCCTGACGCGGGCCTCTCGGAATGCCAACGCTAACCGGCGCGGAGGTCAGGCAGATGCATCAGCTGGGCTTCCGGCGCCCACACCAGCGACCTCACCTTCGGGAGTCGCGGCCTCCTCAACCTCGGGCTCCGGACCGCGGCGATTCGCGGCATCGCGCTCGGCGCGGGCCGCCATTCGCGTCTGCCGCTTCGACGGGCGGTTGGACGCCGCCGCGGCCTCCACGCGGCGCATGAAGCGCTCGACCTGTCCGGCGGTGTCAACAATGCGCTGCTCGCCGGTATAGAAAGGATGGCAAACATTGCACAGGTCAGTTCGCAACGACGGCTTGGTCGACCGTGTCACAAAGGTATTGCCACAGGCACAGGTGACCGTGGCTTCGACGTAATTTGGATGTATTCCAGCCTTCATTTGGAAGCGAGCTCCAGACCTACGAGATTGAGAATCGACGGAACGACTTGCCGCGGACGCTAATCCGCTGCTCCCGATTCTGCGTACAGAACCGATTCATATGCCGGTTTGATGAGACCCTTGCCGCCGCCGACCGGATACACATCAGTCGGATAAACGCTGATGCGGCGCTTGGCGCGGCTAACTGGCTCGAAGCGCACGACGCCGTCGATCTTGGCGTAAATGGTGTGATCTTTACCAATGCCGACGTTCTGACCAACCCAGAACTGCGTCCCGCGCTGGCGAACCACGATCGTCCCCGAGCGAACGAACTGGCCATCGGAACGCTTGACGCCGAGTCGTTTCGACTCGCTGTCTCGGCCATTCCGCGAGCTACCAACGCCTTTCTTGTGTGCCATGGCTGTTGCCCCTTGTCTACAGTGCGTGTGCTAGGCGTTGATCGCCGTGATTGCCACCCGCGTCAGAGCTTGGCGGTGTCCCGTCCGGCGACGGTACCGCTTCTTCGGTTTGTATTTGAAGACGACGATCTTCGGACCGCGATACTGATCGGCCACCTGAGCCTCAACTGTTGCCCCGGACACGAGCGGCGTGCCGACCTTTGCCGATCCGTCGCCGCCGACCATCAGAACGCGGTCGAATGTGATGCCCGATCCCGGCTCCACCGGAAGCTTCTCTACAGATAGCGTGTCACCCACGGCGACGCGATATTGCTTGCCACCAGTCTCGATGATGGCGTAGACCGGGGACCCCGCCGCTGGTTCGACGGGTGTCGGTGTCGCGGCGGCTGAGAGCGCCGGCTCGGTGTTCGAATCTGTATCGGCCATGATATTTTGCTCGCTCTCTCAGACCGGCCTGGATGGACCCGGATTCCACGCAACCCAAAATTGGGCGCACTAGTGCACCCGCGACAGCCGAGTATAGCATATTGGGCTGGGGTGGAATCATCCTCGGTCCACCAGCTGGGGCCCGGGTAGGGACGATCGCGGCGGGTTAGGAACCGAACCGCACACAATTTCGTACCATCA
>JAHWJF010000514.1 GCA_019348515.1 Chloroflexota bacterium
TCCACGCCCTGCGCCATACCTGCGGCTCGCTCTTGCATCAGGAGGGCGTGCCGGCCCGGACCATCATGGAAATCCTTGGACATTCACAGATTACGCTGACCCTCGGCACCTACTGCCACGCCACGAACGCCATGTTCGATGAAGCAGCCGGCGCTCTCGCCCGCGCCCTCGGAGGCGGTCGGTGAAGAACTCAGGTGGGTTTTCCGGTCACTTTTCCGGTCAAATGGGGGATAGACGAATGGGAGGGGCTTGGTGCCCCTCCCGAATTCCTCATCACTATGCGGCTTTATCGGGTGAGCCGCGAAGGACTCGAACCTTCAACCAGCTGATTAAGAGTCAGCTGCTCTGCCAATTGAGCTAGCGGCCCGATAGCTGAAGAATAGCAACTGACGAAATCTGATGTCAATCACGTGGGGGACTAATTCGCGGCCCCGGGCAAGTCCGGGCGACGTGCGGACCACGACTCTGATCGCTCATACGCATCCGCGATGCGTAGGATCGTACCTTCGGCGAACGCGGGGCCGAGCACCTGGAGCGAAACCGGGAGGCCCTCGCTTAATCCGCAGGGGACGGCAACTCCCGGGATACCTGCCATGTTTGCCGGGATCGTGAACACGTCGGCGAGATACATCTGGTACGGGTCGTCGGTCCGCGCCCCAAGTGGAAACGCGACCGTGGGCGACGTTGGTGCGACAATCGCGTCGACTTTTGACCACGCCTCGTCGAAATCGCGCTTGATCAGCGTGCGTACCTTCTGGGCTTTGACGTAGTAGGCGTCGTAGTAACCGGAGCTCAGCGCGTACGTGCCGAGCATGATCCGGCGCTTCACCTCTGGCCCAAAACCTTCACCGCGCGTCCGTTCATAGGTCTCGCGCAAGGTTGGCGCTTCGATCGCCAACCCATACTTGACCCCGTCATACCGGGCAAGATTCGCACTGGCTTCTGCCGGAGCGGTGATGTAGTAGGTAGGCAGGGCGTACTTGGTATGGGGAAGCGATACGTTGACGAGCTCGGCGCCGAGATCGCGGAAACGGACGATGGCCGCGGCTACAGCCCGCGCCACTCCCGGCTCCATCCCGTCGACCGTGTATTCGTCGGCAATTCCGATCTTCATCCCGCGGATATCGCCGGTGAGCGCTTCTCCATAATTCGGGACGGGTTCTGGCGACGATGTCGAATCCAGGGGGTCATGACCCGCGATCGCTTGCAGCGCGATCGCAGCATCCTCGACCGTCCTGGCAAATGGGCCAATCTGATCGAGGCTCGAGGCAAATGCCATCAGACCGAGACGGGAGACGCGCCCGTAGGTTGGCTTGAGGCCGACAACACCACAAAAACCGGCCGGCTGCCGGATCGAGCCGCCTGTATCTGAGCCGAGACTGACAGTAGCCAAACTTGCGGCCACGGCTGCCGCAGGTCCGCCGCTGCTCCCCCCCGGAACCCGGTCGCGATTCCATGGATTTCGTACGGGCTTGAACGCCGAGTTCTCGTTTGACGAGCCCATTGCGAACTCGTCAGTGTTGGCCTTACCCAGGAACACGGCCCCTTGCTCGCGCAACCTCCGCACCACGGTCGCATCGTACGGCGGCCGGAACCCCTCGAGGATGCGCGACGCCGCGGTGGTCGGCGCGTCAATGGTGCAGAGCACATCCTTGAGCGCCACCGGAATCCCAGTCAGCGGGGAGACCTCACCGCCCAGCAACCGGCGATCCGCCGCAGCCGCCTGTGCAAGAGCGACGTCATGCATGACATGGAGATAGGCGCCAATCTCACCGTCGAGTTGTGCGATGCGCTCCAGAAATGCCGCGGTCAGCTCGACGGCCGAGAGCTCTCGGGCATCGAGCGCTCGTCTTGTCTGAGCGACGGTCAGCTCAGACACGTCGGTGACGAGATTCATCATACGGTACCGCCGTCAGAAACGCCGCCCAGAAAGGCATGGACCTCGAAAAAGCCGTCGGACAGCCGCGCAGCGTTGCCCAGCACGGCGTCCAGGGGAAGTGAATCCCTAGCGACATCCTGTCG
>JAHWJF010000183.1 GCA_019348515.1 Chloroflexota bacterium
CGTCGGTTGCAGGAGCTGCACGAGGCGAATGACGTTATCGAAGCCGAAGTCACGAATTACAACAAGGGTGGTTTGCTGGTAAACCTCGACGGGGTGCGCGGATTTGTGCCCGCCTCCCAAGTCACCGAGATCCGCGGCGGCGACGAGGCGAGCAAGCAAGCGGATATGGCTCGATTGATCGGCAGTTCGCTCCCCTTGAAGGTCATCGAGATCAATCGCCACCGCAACCGTCTCATCCTCTCCGAGCGCCAGGCGGTGCAGGAGCGGCGAGACGTGATGAAGGAACGGTTGATCGAGGAGCTAAGCGAAGGCGAAGTTCGCAAGGGGCGGGTGTCGTCGATCTGCGATTTCGGCGCCTTCGTCGACATTGGCGGGGCGGACGGTCTGGTTCACCTCTCAGAGTTGTCCTGGAGCCGCGTCCGGCATCCAAGCGAGGTGCTCCGGGTCGGGCAGGAAGTTGATGTCTACGTGCTGGGCATCAACGCCCAGGATAAGAAGATTGCGCTCTCGATCAAGCGAACGCAGGCCGAGCCTTGGAGCCGGGTCGCTGCTGCCTACGAAGTCGGGCAGTTGGTCCGGGGCACGGTGACGCAGCTCGCGAACTTCGGGGCGTTTGCGCGGATCGAGGATGGCATCGAAGGACTTATCCACGTTTCGGAATTGGTTGATGACCGTCTGACGCATCCCAAGCAGGTGGTATCCGAAGGAGATGATCTGCTCCTGCGGATCATCCGTATCGATCCGCAGCGCCGCCGCATGGGCCTTAGCCTACGTCGCGCGCTTGACACGCCGGATACTGAGTTGGAGGGCGTGTTTGGACCGGAGGCGGTGCAAGAGCGTGATGCGCTGATTGAGCGCATCAGAGTACGCCTCGAAGCCGAGGGTATCGAACTTGGTGACGCCTTTTCTGGTGAGGCGACCGACACGGCCGGACTGGATGCGACGGAGACATCGGAACCGGCCGCGCCGACAGTCGAGCCAGCGGTTGAAACACCGGTTGCGGCGATTGCCGCTGAAGATGCCGAGGCTCCCGTAGCAGCGTCGCGACCCGTAACCCCGCCGAAGCCGCGAAAGGAGTCGCCGCGGCCGGCTGTTGAGCTCCCTGAAGAGTTGGACGGTGAGCTGTCGGCGATGGCTATGGCCTTTGCGATGGCCGGCGCTCCCGCCGATCTTGTAGCCGAGGCTTCTGGCGACGATGAGACGGACGGATCACCGGACCGTGAGGGCGGAGCTGCCGAATAGGCGGAACTCCCACCGTCTTTCCCCTACAGACACGCCACTATTAAGACTTGAGGAGCAAGTGGCAGGCTTTCGTGGCCTGCCACTTGCTCTTACTCTGGAACCGGACAAGGATTGGGGACGTTCCCTGTTGTGCGGGGCGCGCGGGACACACTTGTCTCGGACGACTATCATAGGGACAAGAACGGTGGTGGCGGAAGCGCCGCCAACCGAGGGCGACTGGAGATCCACGGATGTCAGACAAGTTCGACAAGTTTACGGAGCGCGCCCGGAAGGTGCTGACGCTAGCGCAGGAGGAAGCGCAGCGTTTCAATCACAACTACATTGGAACAGAGCACCTCCTTCTGGGTCTCGTGCGCGAGGGTGATGGCGTAGCCGCTCGTGTTCTGAGCAACATGGGCGTCCAACTTCCCAAGGTCCGCTCGGCCGTCGAGTTCATCATTGGCCGGGGGGAAACAATGGTGATGGGCGAGATCGGCCTGACGCCGCGGGCGAAAAAGGTCATTGAGTTGGCGGTCGACGAGGCGCGGCGACTCAATCACCACTACATCGGAACAGAGCACCTCCTTCTGGGCCTCGTGCGTGAAGGCGAGGGCATCGCCGCGGGCGTGCTCGAAAGCCTTGGTGTGAACCTCGAGAAGGTTCGCGCGCAGGTCATGCAGGTCGTCAGTCAAAGCCCATCATATAGTCAGAGCAAGCAGCAGACGAAAACGCCGTACATGGATGCGCTCGGTGTCGACCTCACGGAGGCGGCGCGGACGGGCAAGCTCGGGCCTCTGATCGGACGATCGATGGAGATCGACCGTGTGATGCAGATCCTTTCCCGGCGGACCAAGAACAACCCGGCACTCATCGGCGAACCCGGTGTCGGCAAAACGGCAATTGTCGAAGGACTAGCTCAGCGAATCGTCAGCGGCGACGTTCCCGAGCAGTTGCAGAACAAGAGACTGATCGCGCTCGATATCGGGGCGCTCGTCGCTGGAACCAAGTACCGGGGCGAGTTTGAAGAGCGCCTGAAGAAGATTGTGGGCGAGGTCAAGGAAACGGGGAGCATCCTCTTCATCGACGAGCTGCACACCCTCGTCGGTGCTGGCGCCGCGGAGGGCGCGGTCGATGCCGCGAACATCCTGAAGCCGGCACTCTCACGCGGTGAGCTACAAACAATTGGAGCGACCACCCTCGACGAGTACCGCAAATACATCGAGCGGGACGCGGCGCTTGAGCGCCGATTCCAGCCGGTGCAAGTCGACGAGCCAAGCATTGATGAGACCATCCTGATCTTGACCGGGGTGCGATCGCTGTATGAAGACCACCACAAGCTAAAGATCACCGACGAAGCACTGAGGGCAGCCGCGAGCATGGCCGCAAGGTACATCACCGACCGCTTCATGCCGGACAAGGCGATCGACCTCATCGATGAGGCATCGTCACGAGTTCGGATGTACCGTTCAGCGGCGCCGCCGAGCTTGAAAGAGGCGCTGGCTGGCCTGCAGTCGCTGAACCGTGAGCTCGACGCGGCGGTGTCCAATCAGGAATTTGAGCTTGCCGCTGAACTGCGAGACCGCGAGCGGAAGCTGCGGGACCGGATTGATTCACAAGAGCAGGAGTTGCGGGACGCCAATTCCTCGGACGAGATTTACGTCACAGAAGAGGACATCGCGGGCGTCGTGTCCATGTGGACCGGCATCCCCGTTGTCCGCATCGCGGGCGAGGAATCCGAGCGCCTTCTCAAAATGGAGGAATCGCTCCATAACCGGATCGTCGGCCAGGACGAGGCGATCACGATACTGGCCAAGGCGGTGCGACGCGCCCGCGCGGGGATCAAGAACCCGAAGCGCCCGATTGGATCGTTCATCTTCCTGGGGCCGACCGGAGTCGGCAAGACCGAGCTTGCCAAGGCGCTTGCCGAGTTCATGTTCGGTTCTGAGGAACATCTGATTAAGATCGACATGTCCGAGTTCATGGAGCGCCATTCCGTAAGCCGTCTCGTCGGCGCACCTCCGGGCTACGTCGGCTACGAAGAGGGCGGGCAACTGACGGAGGCGGTACGCCGCAAGTCGTACAGCGTGATCCTGCTCGACGAGATCGAGAAGGCGCACCCCGAAGCGTTCAACATGCTTCTCCAGATCATGGAAGATGGAAATCTCGCCGATGCCAAAGGGCGAAAGGTCGATTTCCGGAATACCATCATCATCATGACCTCCAACGTCGGCGCTGAGCAGATTACGCGGGACATGAACCTTGGGTTCGCCATCAAGGAGGATGAGGAGAAGTCAAAGGCCCGCGAGTACGACCGGATGCGCGAGAAGGTGACTGGCCAGCTCAAGCAGACGTTCCGGCCGGAGTTTTTGAACCGAATCGATGCAGTAATCGTGTTCCATTCCCTGGCGAAGGATCAGATCCGACAGATTGTCGATCTCGAGCTTGCCCGAGTGCGAAAGCAGCTGCGGGAGCAAGAGATTGAACTCGAGGTCACCGAGGCCGCGATGGATCTCCTGGGTGAACGGGGGTACGACCATACCTACGGTGCCCGTCCGCTGCGGCGCATCATCCAGAACCTCATCGAGGATCCCCTCGCCGAGGGCGTGCTCGATTCGCGATTCCAAGCTGGCTCGACTGTTCGCGTCGACGTCGAGGACGATCTCCTCAAGCTCGAGCCAGCAACGGCCGACAAGGGAGAGCTCGCGGGAGTGTCATAAACCCGCTGGTAGACTGGATCAAGATGAATGGGGCGGCCATGTGGCCGCCCCATTACGTCGATCTCGCACTGTCCCACATGACATTTAAGCAGCGAGGGCACCGTGGCTAAAGCCAAAACGAGCTTCATCTGCCAACAATGCGGCGCGTCCAGCCATGCCTACATGGGACGGTGTCCCGGTTGCAGCGCGTGGAACTCGATGATCGAGACGATCGAAGAGCGGCGACAACCGGCTCGTGCCGCAACACGACGCCCGGCGGAACTGCCTCAGCCACTGAGTGCACTGGGCGCCACTGCCATGGCGCGAATTCCGGTGCCCATATCCGAGCTCGACCGAGTGCTTGGGGGCGGCCTGGTCCCAGGCACGCTGGTTCTCATCGGAGGCGATCCGGGGATCGGAAAATCGACGTTGGTCCTGCAGGCGGCGTCGGCCCTGGCAGGAACGCAGGGGCCGGTGCTCTACGTCTCCGCGGAGGAATCGGCCCAGCAGATTCGGCTCCGCGCCGATCGCCTTGGCATCCGAACGGAGGATGTGCTGGTGTTGTCGGGAACTGATCTCGATGAGATCCTGGCGAGCGCCAATGCCGTCACACCGTCATTGTTGATCGTCGATTCGATCCAGACTGTTTCGGTGGACGAGATTTCGTCAGCGGCCGGCAGCGTGTCTCAGGTCCGGGAATGCACGTCACGGCTGATGCAATGGGGGAAGACCCGGAACGTACCGGTATTCATCATCGGTCACGTGACCAAAGAGGGTGCCATTGCTGGACCCCGAGTGCTCGAACACATGGTTGATGCTGTCCTTTATCTCGAAGGCGAACGGCACGGGCACTTCCGCGTGCTGCGGGCGGTCAAGAATCGGTTCGGCTCAACCGACGAGGTCGGGGTCTTCGAGATGGCTGAGTCCGGTTTGCGAGAAGTGCGTAATCCTTCGGAAGCGTTCCTCGAAGAGCGGAACGACAACGCTGCCGGCTCAAGTGTGGCCGTGACAGTTGAGGGGACGCGACCGATCCTGGTCGAGGTGCAAGCGTTAACCACGCCTTCGGCATTTGGGCTGCCGCGACGGAGCGCAAATGGACTGGATGGAGGGCGGTTGCAACTGCTTGTCGCCGTGCTGCAGAAGCGAGTTGGGCTCGGACTTGGTGGCCAGGACGTCTACGCCAACGTCGTGGGTGGGATGCGCGTTGGTGAGCCGGCGGCTGATCTTGCGGTCGCACTGGCCATCGCTTCCAGCTTTCGCGACCGGCCGATTGATTCTCGGATGGTCGCAATTGGCGAGATAGGTCTGTCCGGCGAACTTCGGTCGGTCAGTCAGGTCGAGCGCCGGCTGAGCGAGGCCCAGCGCCTGGGCTTCGACAAGGCCGTCATCTCGGCATCGTCGGCGCGGCGTGGTACCACGAACGTCTCCGGGCTTCGTGTGATTCGCGCCGATACCGTCGCTGAAGCCATCGAGGCCGGCATCACCGCGGACTAGGCACCGATCCGCGGTGAGCGAGCGCCAAGAGTTCATCCGCCAGGCGAGACGCGGCGTCTGGGCGAGCTACTTTCAAAGCCGCCTCCGCCATGCGAGCACGTCCTTCCGGGTCGCCAAGAAGGGATAGGATCTCGTGCTTCAGGCGCTCAGGGGTTGCATCGGACTGTCGGATTACCACCGCGCCGCCAGCGCCGCCGAGGACATTCGCGTTCCGAGCCTGCTCGTCTCCGCCCGCCCCTGGAAGGGGTATGAGGATCGCTGGTTTTCCAACGTACGCTAACTCAGCAATGGTCCCCGCACCCGCTCGCCCGACAACCAATTCAGCCATGGCATAGACGTCAGGCAGCTCCTCCCGCACAAATTCGACGATCTGATAGCGCCGACGCAGGGTTTCAGGAAGGCCGTCTCGCAGACCTTCTAACTCCTTCGCGTCCGTGTTTGCGCTCGCCGGACCCGTCTGGTGAAGAATTTGCGTATGATCGAGGATCCGCGGGACCAAGTTCGCAATGCGATGGTTGATTGGGCTCGCGCCACGCGCGCCACCGGTGACATAGATAACGGGCAACGCGTCATCGAACCCGAGGCGGAACATTCCTCGTTCGCGACTCCCGTTCGTTAGACCAATGCGGATTGGATTGCCAGTGACTACCACGTTGCGATGGATCTGTCGGGCTTCTGATGCCGTCTGATCGTGAGAAATGGCGAGAACCGCGGCGAACCTGGCATTGATGCGGTTTGCAAGCCCAATGACAGCCGTCTGCTCGTGAGTCAGTACCGGAGCAATTCCTCTCGCCGCGACGACCGTTGGGACGCTTACGAACCCGCCGGTGCTCAAGACAACATCAGGTTCGAATCGGGAGAGGGCCCGTCGGGCGGCAATAGCTCCGAGGGGCACGCGAGCTGCATCGGTCAAGGTGCGCAGCGAGAGATAGCGGCGAAGTTTGCCAGTTGGTACCGAGACGAACGGAATGCCAGCTTCCGCTGCGGCGTGGGATTCCACGCCGCTACGGCTGCCGATCCAGAGAACATCCGCCAGTTCGTCGCGCTGTCGAAGGTTGTCGACGACTGCCAGTGCCGGCAGGACATGCCCGCCGGTGCCTCCACCGGCAATCGTCAACCGCAGCCCCTGTCTAGTTTTGCCCATGCCCGAATCTCCGTGGATTTCGACCCGCGGTCGAGTATAAGAGTCCGTCCACGGGTGGCACCGATCTGGCAAGGGAATCGGCTTGGCGCTGTGATACCATCGGGTCAGGCGCAACCGTCTGGTTCTAAGCCCGATTCCGCGAGATTCGGCGCCATCGCGTGAACAGACGGAGGTGAGTGACTGTGAACAAACGAGAGCAGGAAAAGCTGCGCAAGCGCCTTGAAGAGCGCCGAGCAGAAATCGAGAGTGATGTGTCGTACATGGCCGCCGAGATGCGGTATCTCGGCGTCGATCAGGACGATGAGAACGGCAGCTTGGGGAACCATATCGGCGACGACGGATCGTACGTTACCGAAGCCGAGCGGATCGTGACGGTTTCTGAGGATTTGCAGCAGATCCTCAACCAGGTCACCGCGGCGCTCGTGCGCTGGAATAATGGGAACTACGGCGCATGTCAGCGGTGCGGTAACCCTCTTGGTGGGGAGCGCCTCGCGGCCTTCCCGGACGTGGCCTCCTGCTTGGAATGGCAA
>JAHWJF010000184.1:0-1946 GCA_019348515.1 Chloroflexota bacterium
GCGACACTGGACTCGAACCAGTGACCTCCACGATGTCAACGTGGCGCTCTAACCAGCTGAGCTAGCCGCCCGGAAACCTCTCAACTTTACGCAACAGCCGGGCTGATGTCAACGTTTGCCAACGGGTTTTGCATGGTCGACTGCTATCCTCATAGTGGCTTGATTGACGTCTCGGATCATTGATTCCCCGCTGGAGACCCTGACCGTGGCGACCGTTCGCACCGTGACCTTTGATCTGCTGCGCGGTCTCGGGATGACGACCATCTTTGGGAACCCGGGATCGACCGAGGAGCCATTCCTGACCGGGTTCCCGTCCGATTTCCAGTACATCCTCGGTCTGCACGAAGCCGTCGTCGTCGCCATGGCCGACGGATTCGCCCAGGCGAGTGGCAACGCCGCGTTCGTCAATCTGCACACGGCCTCGGGCGTCGGCAATGGGATGGGCTCGCTGGTCACGGCCTGGCACAACCGCACGCCGCTCGTCGTCACCGCGGGTCAGCAAACCCGGCAGATGCTGGCCCTCGAACCGTGGCTCATCAACCGCGAGGCAACCGAGCTTCCCCGGCCGTACGTCAAATGGAGCCACGAGCCGGCGCGACCCGAGGACGTGCCCGGCGCGATCGAACGCGCCTACCACATTGCCATGGCGCCGCCGCAAGGACCGGTGTTCGTCTCGATTCCGATGGACGACTGGGATGCGCCCGCGGAATCGCGCCCGGTGCGCCGTGTAGACAGCCGGTCAGGGCCGGCGGAGGCGCTAGCCGAGGTGGCAGCGGCGCTGGCCTCGGCGACGAATCCCATGCTCGTCGTCGGTGGTGGCGTTGACCGGGCAGGAGGCTGGGATGCCGCGGTGCGGCTGGCGCAGCGGATAAATGTCCCGGTTTGGGAGGCGCCCGCGGCGGAGCGAGCGTCATTCCCACAGAATCATCGGCTCTTCCAGGGAGCGTTGCCGCTGGCCATGAAACCGCTGGCGGAAACGCTACAGGGCCACGACATCGTGCTGGTCGCCGGGGCGCCGATCTTCCGCTATTACCCGCACATCCCCGGTCCGATCCTGCCCCCGGGCACTCGCCTCATCCACATCACCGATGACCCTCACGAAGCCGCGCGCGCTCCAGCCGGGGATTCGATCGTGGGTGACGTGCGAGTCGCGCTGGAGCACCTTGCGTCACTCGTTCCCGAGATGGATCGACCGGGTCCAGCGGCGCGACCGGCTCCTCAGACCCCTGTCGCGACGGATCCGATGCGGGTGGCGTTTGCGATGAAGACTCTGGCAACCGCCCTGCCCGATAACACGCCGATCGTCGAGGAGTCCGCTTCGAGCCGGGCCGCGTTCTACGATCAGATTCGCATCGCAAAGCCGGAATCCTATTTCGCGACCGCGAGTGGCGGCCTCGGGTTCGCCTTGCCGGCGGCAGTCGGGGTGGGATTGGCGCGACCGGACAACCCGGTGCTCTGCATCGTCGGCGACGGCGCCGCGATGTTCGGCATCCAGGCGATCTGGACGGCGGCGCGATACGAGATTCCGGTTGTCTACGTGGTGATCGACAACGGGCAATACGGCATTCTCAAAGCCTTCGCCGCGTTTCAGCGCACGCCGGGAGTGCCCGGGCTGGACCTGCCCGGTCTCGACATCGCCGCGGTCGCGCGGGGCCTTGGGGCCGAGGCGCACCGCATCACGTCCGCATCCGACCTCGCGGGCGCCTGTCGGGACGCCTTCTTGACCGCCGCGACCCGGCGCTGTCCCGTGGTACTGGACGTTGTCGTCGATCCCGAGATTGGGGCCTTGTTCGGGGAGCCGGTATGACCTGCGTACGTGGCGGGGAACCTGCGTTGCTTCAGAACCACCGTTCCCCGCTTCTCGATTGCCTTTAGCGGCATCTACAGTGGCGTGCGGACGCCGTGTCATCCCGACGAAGGAGGCGTGTCATCCCGACGCAAGGAGG
>JAHWJF010000184.1:2046-7032 GCA_019348515.1 Chloroflexota bacterium
AAGGAGGCGTGTCATCCCGACGCAAGGAGGGATCTCGTCGTTCTGCTGGGATACGCTGAGCAACGAGATTCCTCGCTGCGACTCGGCATGACATGTCTATGGAACGGCGCTCAAATTAGGAGTTCCGGGTGATGATCGCTGGCACCGCGCCTCGGCCGCGAGCGTTCCCCGCTCTGCCTCTCCCAGCCTTCGGAATCTTCGGAATCTTCCATAACGGTCAACTGGTCTCGGGATGCCCCGCGCCCGTCACCCGACGACGGCATCACCCGGATGCCGTACAACTCATCGAATCTCGTATCGGACCTCGATCGTCACGCGTGCCGGTGCGTCGGACTCGCTGCCGGTCATTCTCGCCTCCCAGTCGCCGGCAACTTCCATCCCGTTGAACGCGTCTGAGACTTCGGACGACTTGACGAAGACCGGTCCGGTCCGCTTCTCCGACCGATCGCGATGGATAAGACCGATACGTTTGTTGCTCGTGTTCTTCACGCCAATGATGTAGGCCTTTCGGCCTCCCCCGGAGACTGGATCGTTCGACTTCCCGGTGTAGGTGTGCCAGGCGTTGCCCCGACCCTGCTCCAGCCGAATGTTGATGCGGGCGGTTGGGATGGGCGTCGGCGTCGGGATGACCACCGGTGCCGGTGGTGGCGGTGGCGTCGGTGATGGCGTGACGGTCGGGACGGGAAGCGGAGCGCGGTCAGTCGCGTAGAACGCCGCGGCCCCGGTCGCCCGGTCATACAGCAGGAGCAGGTCCGGCCCGATCGCCGCAACGTGCGTCCAGGCGCTGACGTCGGGAGTCGGGGTCAACAAGACGGACGCCAGGGAGTTTCCCGAGCCGACGTCAAGGTACTCCAGCTCTTGCGCGTTCTGGTCGAACAGGAGCAGATCGGCAGTCATGCTACCGGCGTATCCGCGGAAGAGAAACTCACCCCCTTGCATCGATGTCCACGTCTGGCGCCAGTCGGAATAGTTCGCGAACGACGTCAGCTCTCCGCTCGCGCCTATGGTGCGTCCCTCGGCTTGACGAGCGGTCCGGTCATAGAGCAGGACATCCCGACCGGGCAGCTCGGAGGTCGTGAACGGTCCACTCGTGAGGAGATCCCAGGTCGACCGCCAGTCGTTGTAGGACCGCAGAACGAGCGGAGCCCCGGTTTGATCCAGTCTGAACAGCGTGACGTATCCGCTGCTCCTTTCGTACGCCAGGAGCCCGTTCGTGCCGTAGGGAACGAAGGATGTCCAGGTCTTGCGCCAGTTTGCGTAGTTCCGCAACTCCGCGACGTTCGCCGCGGCGTCGACCTGGAAGGTCGTCACGTATCCTGCTGCCCGATCGTACGCGAACAGCCCCATTACTCCGGAGATCCCAGGGAATCCAGACGGAATCAGCACGTCCCAGGTCGTGCGCCAGTCGAAATAGGTGCGGACTTCCCGGTACCCCCCGAACGCGTCGACCGCGATCATCGTTGCCTGACCCGCGGACCGGTCATAGAGCAGGAATGAGCGCGGAAACAGACGCTGCGTGTTGAGCGGGACGATGAGATCCCAGGTCCGGCGCCAGCCGGCATATGTCGCTAGCTCGACAAGGTTCGCCCCGGGCAGTTGACCGCTCGCCGCGCGCGCGCCCCAACTCATGCCCTGGATACCAACGAGTGCGCCCAATCCGGCTGCGCCGATGCCGAGCGCCATCTGCCGCCGGTTCAGGCGCCGAGGGTTCGTGGAAGAGCTCGGCCGACGGGAGGTCATACTGCCACCGTCCTTCATTCCGGAGTGGATCGGCGATCGTGCCTACGCATGGGTTCGCACGAGCCACAACGCCAAAGGAACCGATCCCGTTGCGGCTCCGAAGCACAGAGAACCGGACGAGCGTCAGTGTCCGAAGGAGCGCACGGATTCCCGGCGCGGGTGCCAGGCAACGTCGACTCGCTTGAACCGGCGCAGCAGATCGGCTGCCTGCCGGTGCAGCGGCTGCAGCCCCGGGTGTTTGACGCGCCACTCACCGGTCAGCCCGCGGATCACGAGCTGGCTGTCCCCGCGAACCGCAACCGAGAGCGAGCTAGCACGTGGGCCGACGCGCTCGAGGAGATCTTCTAACCCGGCAATCACCGCTCGGAACTCGGCCTGGTTGTTGGTCATATCGTTGCCGAATTGCACCTTACGCGCGGCCACGCTCCCGTCTGGGCCGGCAATCTCATAGCTGCCGTAGCCCTTGCCGGGATTCCCGAGCGACCCGCCATCGAAGACGATGGTGTAATCGACGCCGGGAACGGCGCTCGCCGGCTGCAACTCGCGTGCGGGTGTCCTCGCCGCGGTCCCTCGCTGTTCGCGGTCAGCCAACGCCCCTTGCAGGTTGCGGACGAGGTCGATCAGCTCCGGCTGGGAGAGCGTTTCCGGGTCAATTTCCAGCAGCCGGCCGTTCCCCTGATGCGTTCGCTCGCCTTGGGTCACGCATGACTCGCTTCGGCATGCTTCGCGGCCGCCGCTTTGACCTGATCGGCGATGTGCGGCGGTACCGGCTGATAGTGCGAAAAATCGGTCGTGAACGACCCGCGCCCCTGGGTGATGGAGCGGAGGTCGGTGGCGTAGCGCTGAACCTCGGCGGCGGGAACCGTCGCTTCGATCGTCGTCGAGCCGTTCGGGCCTGGATTCATACCGCTCACGTGCGCTCGCTTGGTATTGAGGTCGCTCATGACATCGCCGGTGTACGTTTCCGGCACAGTGACCCGCAGCGTCATGACCGGTTCTAGCAAGACCGGCTTCCCTTGCAGGATACCCTTCTTGAATGCCTCTTTCGACGCGATCTTGAACGACATCTCATTTGAGTCGACCGCATGGTACGACCCGTCGGTCAGCGTGACCTTGACGTTGACGACCGGGAAGCCGGCCATGGGCCCCGACTCCATCCCCTCTCGAACGCCCTTCTCGACGGCTGGATAGAAGTTGCGCGGCACCGATCCCCCGAAGACCTTCTCACCAAACTCGAAATCCGCATCCGGCAGCGGCTCCAATTCGAGGAAGACATGCCCGTACTGTCCAGCGCCGCCGGTCTGCTTCTTGTGCTTGTACTCGGCGATGGTCTTGGCCGAGATCGTTTCGCGGTACGGCACGCGCGGCAGGCCCAGCTCGACATTGACGCCGAAGCGGCGGGACATCCGCTCGAGCGCGATCTGGACGTGGGGTTCGCCGAGTCCGGAGAGGATCGTCTCGCCGCTGCTCGGGTCACGGGAGAGCTGGAGGGTTGGATCTTCCTCGACCAGCCGTTGTAGAGCCGGCCCCATCTTGTCGAGATCAGTCTTGGTCTTGGGATGAACCGAGGTCGAGTACGACGTGCCAGGAAAATCGACGCCGTCGAGCACAATCGGTTTACTCTGTTCGGAGAGCGTATCGCCGGTGACCACCGAGGCTAGCTTGGCCACCGCGCCGATGTCTCCGGCGCCGATGGTGTCGGTGTTGATGTGCTCCTTGCCTCGGGCGAAGAAGAGCTGACCGAGGCGTTCATCTTCGCCGCGTGACGCGTTCCAGAGGTGCGTGTTCGACTTGACCGCCCCCGAGTAGACGCGCAGGTAGGTGACGCGGCCGACATGCGGGTCCGCCATCGTCTTGAAGGCGAGCGCAACAGTAGGCGCGCCGTCGACAGGCGCCACCTCCACCTCCGCGCCGTTCACCATGCCAGTCACGCGCACGTCGGCAGCCGACGGCAATAGATCGACGATGGCGTCGAGGAGCTGCGGCACACCGCGATTCATCGTCGCGGACCCGACCAGCACCGGGACCACGACGCCGTCCGCGACGCACTGCTTCAACCCGGCGGCGAGCTCTTCGGTGGAGATCGGCTCGTCCTCCAGGTAGCGCATCATCAGCTCTTCGTCCTGCTCGGCGATCGATTCCACGAGCTGACGGCGGTAGAGCTCCTCGTCCTCTTTCAGCTCATCCGGAATGGGTCCCGACTCGAACTCGCCCGACGTGCTATCGGTGTAGCAATGGGCCTCCTCCGCGAGGAGGTCGACCACACCCCGGAACTGCTTCTCCGAGCCCACGGGAAACTGGATCGGCGCCACCGCATTGCCGAAGGCGGCTCGGGCCGAGGCCAGCGCCTGTCCAAAGTCGGCGTTTTCGCGGTCCATCTTGTTGATGACGATCATGCGCGGGATGCCACGTTCATCGGCAAGACGCCAGGCCTGCTCCGTGCCGACTTCGACGCCGGCCGAGGCGTCGATGACGATGATGGCGGCATCGGCTACCCGCAGAGCGGACTTCACGTCACCCACGAAGTCCGCGTATCCAGGCGCGTCGATGACGTTGATCTTGGTGTCCCGCCACTCGACGGGGGCTATGGCCGCGCTGACGGAGATGCGTCGCTTGATCTCGTCAGGATCGTAGTCCGTGACGGTGTTGCCTTCATCGACCCGACCGAGGCGCGTAGTGGCTTTGGTGTCGAAGAGGAGCGCCTCTGCCAGTGACGTCTTTCCCGAGCCGCCGTGTCCAAACAATCCGACGTTGCGGATGCGATCGGCGGGATACTGGCGAAAGTTCACCGTTCTCCTCCTCGTTTCATCTCAGCTCCACCGTGGGGTGGCGAGAATTTTGCGACCGCCGGCGGGGCGATCGAGATCCATAGGGCAGGTAACGCTTGCGATGGTCCGTAGTATACGGGTGTCAAACCATCCAAACCACGCTCAATGGTCTCAGAGGACTGGGGCGAAGGGTCATTTCCCCAACCCACGTCTCATCCTGGTCTGGCTGCGACTCCACACCAGTCGAGCACGAACGCGCCGAGCACTTTGGCCGCGGGTGCCATCGAGCGTAGGTCTAGCCATTCATCCGCAGCGTGTCCGTTTCCTCCGGCCGCCCCGTAGCAGCCGGCGGGAATCCCCTCGAAGTTGTAGTACCTCATGTCGTTGATGCCGGTGCCGGCCTTCAGCTCCATCGGCGTGCCGAAAACTCGCTCGTGCCACTCGTTTAAGAGTTGTACCGATGGCTCGTCCATCGACA
>JAHWJF010000185.1 GCA_019348515.1 Chloroflexota bacterium
CGGTCGCCTCGATCGCGTCAGTTCGCTCCTCACGAACCGCTTCCGGATCAACGCTGTAGACAATCTTGCCGAGGCCGGGGCGCTGATCACCTGATGTGCTGCTCACCAATTCCATCCTTCTCTCAGGCTGCTCATGATCATCGTCTCTTCACCCCCGATCACCATACGGTAGCCGAGATGGAGGTGACTCGCCCCGGGGACGCGCGATGCGCTTCCCTCGTTTCAGAACCTGTGCCACGCTCGCCCGCACGACTCGGTCCTGTGCAATACGAAACCGCCGGACGCCCCCGATCGGGTGCGCACAGGACTTGCAAGGGCTGTCGGGGTAACGCGGAATCGCCCGCCCTCGGATACACGAGAGACGTGAGGGGAGCCAACGGTGAGCAACTGGTGGCGCGGCATGGTGGCCGGCGCACTTGTCAGCGGCGGCGTTGCCGCCTTTGTCCGACGGCGGGTCACGGCGGGGACGAGCGCTCGGACCCGGCACCGGTCCGAGACGCTCTTCGCCTACCACGCGGCGCGGCACAAAATCCTGATCCTCGGCGCGGGCTTCGGCGGCATGGCGGCGGCACTTCGCCTTGACGAGCAGCTTGGCAATCGCGGGGACACGAGCGTTCTCGTTGTCGACCGCGACAGTGCCCTTCTCTTCACGCCCCTGCTCTGGACTGTTGCCGATGGTCGCGCCGACCCCAATGACGTCGTCGTCCCCATCCGTGCCTTCCAACGCGGTCGCTCGTTCCATCTCCTGCACGCCAATGTTGAGGGGATCGACCTGGATCGGCGCGAAGTCCGCACCAGCGCCGGGATTCGGGCCTACGACTACCTGGTTGTTGCTCTCGGGAGCGTCACAGCGGTTCCGTCCCTGCCCGGGCTACGCGAACGGGCGCTGCGCTTCCACACCCCGGCCGATGCGATCGAGCTCCGCAACCACCTCATTGATGCCCTCGAGAACGCCCATCACACGGTCGATGCCCGGGAGCGCCGCGAGTGGCTGACCTTTGTGGTCGGCGGAGGAGGCGACACCGGCGTCGAGCTGGCGGCGACGATTCGTGATTACCTCCAGGTCGGGTTGCTCGCCGAGTACCCCTGGCTCGTGGATGAGCGTCCGCGGGTCGTCGTCGTCGGACGGGCCCAGCGCCTGGTTCCGATGAGCAGTCCCACAACGTCCTCGGCGGTCGAGCGGATTCTGCGGGACGAGGGAGTGGAGGTCTGGACAGATGTCGCGATCGAGGGTGTGACCGAGCGGGCGATCCAGACCTCGCGGGGCACGATCCCGGCCCGGACGCTCTTCTGGGCGGCGGGCATTACCGCGCCGCCGGTCGTCCGCGACCTCCCGGTCGAGCACGCCCGCAACGGAGCGGTGCTCGTCGACGAGACGCTGCGCGTGCCCGAGCGCCCGGAAGTCTTCGTCGTTGGCGATAGCGCTTGGGCGTTCGATGGTGTCAGTGGCGAACCGGCGCCACCGACCGCCCAGGCGGCGGGGCACATGGGTGAGTATGTGGCAGAGGCGATCGCCGGGCTGATCGCGGGACAGCAGCCGACGCCGTTCCGCTTCGTGACACGCGGCCGGTTGGCCCTGCTCGGACATCGCACCGGGGTGGCCGAGGTCTTCGGGCACGCCTTTCAAGGGCTCCCGGCGTGGCTGCTCTGGCACGGCTACTACCTGAGCGCGATCCCCGCATGGCGCAATCGCATCCGGCTCCTCACCAGTTGGCTGTTAGCGGGACTCACCGGCCGCGTCACTGCTCAGCTCCGCCTGGGGTCAAGCACGGGAGCTGAGGAAATCAGTGAGGCGCGGGAGCCCTCCCAGGTCGCCTCGTGAGTCTCTCTGATGTGTCGAGAATGTTGTATCGCCTTTCACGGTCCGCCACGGTCCAGTCCTCGGTCTGAAGATGAGCAACCCGGCTGAAGGCGGCATCGCTCGTCACCGGCACCGCGTCCACCGACAGGGCGTGCGCGGCAATGAGCACGTCAAGCGATCCGAGCGGTCTCCCAAAGCACTCCAAATCCGCGCGGGCGATCCCAAAAAAGCTTCGGCTGCTGAGAAATCCCACGGCAGCCCATCGACCCGCCGTATAGGTTCGGTCACAGCGACCCGTAGCCGGACCGCGTCTGGCCGTTTTGCTGAGCCGCAGAGCACTTGGCCGGCTGTGATAGCGGAGACGCAGAGGGAATCTATCGGCACGTCGATCACGTGCCGGACGACTGCGGGATGCTGCTTTATCAAATGGCTCACGGTAATGGTGTCGAGCAGATAGCGAATCAATCACGCCACCCGGCAAACGGATCGCGTTCGTCGTCTCCTTGATCCCGCTCGTGGTCCACGAGAAATCCGGCTCGGACATCGACACCGGCCAGGGCGGCAAAGAAGCCGCCCCAGTTCGGCGGTCGTTGCGACAGAATGACGTCACCCGTCAAGGGATCCCGTCGGACAAACACTTCCGTTGCATCGAACCGGAAGTCGGCAGGCAAACGCACCGCCTGACTGCGGCCGTTCTTGAAGAGTTTGGCTGTTCGAGTCACTTCGCACCACAATTCGGTATAGACCAACATGGCAAGATAGCCGATGAGGTCGAGAGAGGCACACCAGGGTTACAGAGTGTGCGCCCGCATCCCTCATCGCGTGTTGACTCTACTTTTGCCCATTGCTAGGATGCGCCGGCCAAGACCAGGGGTGTGCAGTCGGCAGGGAGGGTCCGCCCTGGTCTGTTGGCTCGTTTCGCGCCGCCCGGTATCGGGAAGCGCACGCCGTCAATGTCTGGATGGAGGAACGAACAGATGGACCAGTATTTGCACCGTCAGTTAGGTCGCCGCTCCATCATCCGCGGCGCGGCCGCGGGCGCGGGTGCGGTCGGGCTCGGTCTCAGCGGGGCCGGCCGCTTCGGCTCGGTAGCCTGGGCCCAGGAGGCGACTCCGGCGGCTGGGGGCTTCGATGCCGAGGCCTGCTACCAGGCATTCCCCGGCGCCGAGACCGTGCAGTACGAGAAGCTGGCCGACCCGCCGTACAACATCGCCCTCTCCAACTCCTATATCGGCAATGTCTGGCGCACCCAGATGATCAAGATGGCCAAGGCCTACGTCGAGACGCCCGAGATCGCACCACTCATCAGCGAGTTCCAGGTCAATACCGCCGACCGCGACGATGCTGCCCAGATCGCCGCCATCGAAAACATGATCTCCAATGGCGCTCAGGCGATCGTCGTCATCGCCCACACCCCGACCGCGCTGGTGCAGACGGCGCAACAGGCCCGCGCTGACGGTATCGTCATCGTCTCCTTCGACAACACGATCCACACCGATCCGCCTGATCCCTCGATCGACGTCGGCATCACCGTCAACGAGGACCAGGTGGAGATGGGCCGCCGCTGGGCGGAGTGGCTCGTCGAGCAGACCGGTGGCTCGGGCAAGATCCTGATGGTCAACGGCGTTCAGGGCACCGGCGTCGACACCGAACGGCGGCAGGGCGCCTACGAAGTCTGGGAACAGCATCCTGACATCACTATCGTCGAAGTGATTGGCGACTGGGATCCCGGCAAGGCGCAGACGGCGACGGCGACCGCGCTGGCCGCCAATCCCGACTTCGTCGGGGTCTGGTGCCAGGGCGGCACCGACGGCGTGGTGCGCGCGTTCCTCGACGCCGGCCTGCCGCTCGTGCCGGTGGCGGGCGAGGCCGAGAACGGCTTCCGCAAGCAAATGCTGGAATACAAGGACCAGTTCCAGGGGTACTCCATTGGGCAGACGCCCGGATTGGTCGCGGTTTCGATCCGAGCCGCGCTCAGCCTGCTCATGGGCGAGCCGGTGCCGAGTGCGGTGTCGGTGCCACTGCCGGAGGCGAAGACGGACGAGCTGGTTCCTGGCGTCAATGTCTTCCCGGACGCGCCGGACAACTTCTTCACGGCGACCTCTATCCCCGCCTGCGGCGTGAACCTCACGTTCGAGGAGGTCGACGCGCAGGAGGTCTAAGGTTCCCACCAAGGCCGGGAGCGGGACGCTAGCGCCACACCCGCTCCCGGCCGCGACCATGCCTTTCAAACAGATGCAGTTGGCTATTTCGACAATCGTGTCGGAGTGCATGTCGCCTTCACAGTGGTCGTGTCATGCTGAGGAACGAAGCATCTCGGCAGAGCGCAGCGGTCGTTCACGAACGACGAGATTCTTCGCTTGAGAGCTCAGAATGACACCTCGTGCGTCGTTGTGGTGAGTCCGCGGGTAAAGGGTCGGCACAGCAATCGGTGCAGCGTCCGGCAGAATTCTGTACGCTCAGTACGACACCTATTCACTTGAACTCTCGTCTCGATGACACGATGCTGAAGTAGTTCTCCTGGAGAATCGTCTTTCAGTTATGCCCCTCCTCAGCGCAACTGGTATTGACAAGCGGTTCGGCGGCGTCGTCGCGCTCGACGGCGCGGATTTCTCGTGCCAGGCGGGCGAGATCCACGCCCTCCTCGGGGAGAACGGCGCCGGCAAGAGCACCATGGTGAAGGTGCTCTGCGGCGTCCATCCGCCGGACGCCGGTACGATCATCTACGGTGGAGAGACGGTCACTTTCCGCGGTCCATCCGACGCGGTCGCCGCGGGGATCGTCCCGGTCTTCCAGGAGCTGTCGCTCGTTCCCGATCTGACCGTCGCCGAGAACCTCTTCATCGGCGAGGAGCCACGCTCCAGACTCGGGCTGGTCGACGGCAAGCGGATGAGACGCGCGGCCAGCGCCCTGCTGGTTGAGCTTGGCTTCGTCGGGATCGATCCCGGCGCCCTGGTGCGCGACCTCTCCCTGGCCGACCGGCAACTGATCGAGATCGCCAAGGCCATGCGGCGACAACCGAAGGTACTGGTTCTCGACGAGGCGACCTCCGCCCTCAACCGCCGGCAGGTGCAGCAGGTCTTCTCCGTGGTGCGCCGCCTCTGCGAGGAGGGCGTCGCGGTGGTCTTCATCTCGCACCGCATGGACGAGGTACGCGACCTCTGCCATCGGGCCACGATCTTTCGCGACGGCATCAACGTCGGCACCGTCGACGTGGCGAAGGCGCGCGATAGCGAGATCGTGCACATGATGATCGGGCGCACGCTGCGCGAGACCTTCCCGCCCCGGACGCAACGGCCAGATGTCGAGGTGCCGCTGCTCGAGGTGCGCGGGCTCAACTGGGGCGATCGCCTGCGGGACATTTCACTGGTCGTCCACAGGGGAGAGATCGTCGGGCTCTCCGGTCTCGAGGGCCAGGGACAGGGTGATCTCCTCTTCGCCCTCTTCGGTGTCTACACGGGGGTCAACGGCGACGTCAGCGTCAATGGCAAACGGATTCGCCTCGGTGGCCCACGCGACGCGATGGCCGCCGGATTGGCGCTGGTCCCGGAGGACCGCAAGACGCAGGGGCTGATCTTGCCCCTCCCCGTTGACGAGAACGTCACCTTGCCGACGCTGCCGGAGGTCTCGCGCGGCGGTGTCGTCTCGCCGGGGGCGGTCGCGACCGCGACGCTCTCGATGCGCGACCGGTTGGCAATTCGTATGGCCAGCGCCGGGGCTCCGGTCCGTTTCCTCAGCGGCGGCAACCAGCAGAAGGTGGCCATCGCCAAGTGGCTGCTCACTGACGCCGCCGTCTATCTCCTGTACGATCCCACGCGCGGTATCGACGTCGGAGCGAAGCAGGAGATCTACGAGCTAATGCGCCGTTTGGCGAGCGAGGGGCACGGGATTCTCTTCTTCTCGACCGATCTCGCCGAGATCGTCGGCCTCTGCGATCGGGCGCTGGTCATGTATGAGGGCGCGATCGCCCGCGAGCTGGGGGGACCAGCGCTGACCGAGGCCAATCTGGTCAGCGCCGCCGTCGGCCTGGCGGAGCCGGCGCGGGAGGTGGTGTCGGCGTGAGACGGGAGACGGCAAGACGGCAGGACGGCAAGACGGCTAGTAGGAGTGACGTCCGCGGCGCCCGAGTCGCCGAAGCCGTCGTCCTGTCTCCTCCCCCCCTTCCCCCCTCGGCGGACGTTGATGACTAGCATCGGGGTTGGCAGCGCCATGCCGCCGGGGGCGCAGGACCGCACGGTACGCCCGCGTCCGTTCGTGATGCGCAATGGGCGGCTGCTCTTCGTCTGGGCAGTGCTGATCGCCATCATCACCGCCTACGTGCTCGTGGTGCCGCAGTTTCGTCCGCGGGAGCAACGGACGCTGCTCAATTCCGGGCTGACGCTGGCCACGGCGAGCATGGGTCAGACGCTCGTCGTCCTCACCGGGGGCATCGATCTCTCCATCGGGCCAATGGTCAGTCTCACCAACAGCATCGCCTCCGAGGTGACTGACAGGGAGTCCCCGACCTCCAGCATGGTCGTAGCTGCCGCCGCCGCTCTTGGGGTGGGCGCCTTAGGTGGGCTGGTCAATGGTGTGCTCGTTGCCTACGGGCGGTTACAACCGATCATCGTCACCCTGGCCACGGGATCGATCTGGACCGGGATCGCGCTCTACATCCGTCCCTCGCCCGGCGGTTTCATCCCGCTCGAGTTCAGTAATCTCCTCTCCGGGACGGCCTTCGCGGAGCCGGTGCCGCTTCCGTTGGGCTTGACCTGGAGCACGCCCATCCCGAAAGCCGCGTTCGTGGTCGCCGGGCTGGTGATCTTCTGGATCATCTTCCGGCGCAGCCGCCTGGCGACCCGGATCTACGCCGTGGGCAGCAGCGAGGGCGCCGCCTATCTCTCGGGTGTCAACGTGCAGCGGGCCAAGCTCGCCGCCTACACGCTGGCGGGGCTGGCCGCGGGTTGCGCGGGATTGATCAACAGCGCCCAGACGGCCACCGGAAACGCGTTGGGCGGCACGATCTTCACTCTCAACTCGATCGCGGCGGTGGTCCTCGGCGGCGCCGCGCTGGCCGGCGGCGCCGGCTCGTACCTCGGCACGCTCGCCGGCGCCTATGTGATCGCCATCATCCCCAGCGTGCTCCAGTTCTATGGGGTGAGCAGTTTCTACAAAGACCTGGTACAGGGTGGCGTCTTACTGTTTGCCGTTGCGCTCGGCGCC
>JAHWJF010000186.1 GCA_019348515.1 Chloroflexota bacterium
GTCGAAGTCGGGATTGACGATGAGGTAGGCACGACGCGCAAGGATCAGGTGTTCCACAGCCCCATTAGCTGGGCCGCCGAAGGGACGTACATCTTCCCCATCCCGCCCGGCGGGGCCATCTCCGGCTTTCCGATGACCGTCGACGGGGAGCCGATGTAAGCGAAGGTGCTTGACGCCGACGAGGCGCGCCGCATCTATGACGACATCGTCCGTAACCTGCGCGATCCCGCGTTGCTCGAGTACATCGGCGAGGGCGCGATTCAGGCCAGCGTCTTCCCCATTCCGCCCGGCGAAGACCGGCGCATCGAGATTGAATATGGCGAGGTCGTGCCGCTCGAAGAGGGCCTCGCCCGCTATCGCTACCCGCTGAACACGGAGCGCTTCTCGGCGCAACCGCTGGAAGAGGTCAGCGTCCGCGTCGCAGTCGAAACTCAAGAGCCACTACGCGCCGTCTACTCGCCGTCGCACGACGTCGCCATCGACCGGCCGGACGACTTTCATTTCGCCGCCGGTTATGAAGCGAGCGACGTGCGGCCAGACACCGATTTCGAGCTCTTCTGGAGCGTGTCCCCGGATGCGATCGGCGCCAGCATCGTCAGTCATATCGATGAAGTGACGGGCGAGGGTCATTTCCTGCTTCTCGCCGCACCGGGAATCGACGACGAAACGGAGATCGTAGCCAAAGACGTCATCATCGTGCTCGACACCTCCGGCAGCATGGAGGGCGAGAAGATCGTGCAGGCGCGGGAGGCGCTGCTCTACGTCCTGGGGCATCTCAACCCCGAAGACCGCTTCAACATCGTCGAGTTCAGCACCGGTGCTCGTGAATATGCCCGTGATCTGGTTGTTCCCGCCGAAGCCGAGGACGCGGCGCGATGGGTTCAGCGGTTGCAAGCGACCGGCGGCACCGATATCAACCTGGCGCTCCTGACCGCACTCGATATGGTCGAATCCGAGCGGCCGACGATGATCCTCTTTCTCACCGATGGCCTCCCGACCGAGGGTGAGGTCGAAATCAACCGCATCATCGACAACATCGCTGACGCCGCACCCGACAACGTGCGCCTCTTCGCCTTCGGTGTCGGTGACGATGTCGACGCAATCCTGCTCGACACCCTCTCCAGTGAGCACCAGGGGCGGACAACGTATGTCCGCCCTGGTGAAGCATTGAACGAAGCGGTCTCGAGCTTCTATGCGGGGATCACGGCCCCGGTTCTTGCCGACGTCACCCTCGAGGTCGACGGCGTCGACGTCGCCGAGATTTACCCCGCCCCACTGCCAGACCTGTTTGCAGGGTCTCAGCTCGTCGCTCTAGGCAGCTACGAGGACGGTGGCCCGGCCAAGCTGACGCTGCGAGGCGAGGTCAATGGGGAGCCGCGGGAGTTCACCTATCCTGTCACCTTCGCCCGGGAGGGGGGTAGCGACTTCCTGCCCCGGCTCTGGGCCACCCGCAAGATCGGATACCTGCTGAATCAGATCCGGCTCCACGGCGAGAATGAGGAGCTCGTCGACGCGGTTGTCGATCTCAGCCTCGAATTCGGGATCGTCACGCCCTACACCTCCTACTTAATCACCGAAGACGACATCCTGTCCCAGGAGGCCCGAAACCAGGCCGCCGATGCCGCCTCATCCCGTATCGCGGCGGCGCCCGCTTCAGGCGCGGAGGCGGTGACGCAGGCGCAAGAGGTTCAGGCCCTGGCCGACGCGGAGACTGCTGCCCCCCTTCCGATGGCGACCTACATCACCGACGAGGGAGAGGAGGTCAGCGCGGCCGAGGTTCTTCGCTATGCCGGTACTCGCGCGTTTGTTCTCCGGGATGGGGTCTGGACCGATACGGCCTACGACCCGGACGAGATGACGACAGTCGAGGTCCCGTTCGCGAGCGATGCGTACTTCACCTTGCTGCGCGACCATCCTGTGCTCGGCCCCGCCTTCGCATTGGGGCAGCAGGTCGTGGTTGTTCTCGATGACACCGCCTACCGGGTCATCGCCGAGACATAGGTCAAGAGGTCTCGGGCAGGAGCGGCGCAATGAGCCGCTCCTGCTACGATCCCCGATCCACCGTCGAAGACCAGGGGAGAGATATGGACATCGACTTGAGCACGGATTTTGGGGCGCGCGTCGCCCGCCACCTCGAGGATGACCGGATTGTCTGGCTAACGACCGTGGGCCCCGATGGGACACCTCAGCCATCGCCAGTCTGGTTCGTCTGGGACGGTGAGGCAGCCCTCATCTACAGCCAGCCGTCGGCGCCCAAGCTGCGCAACATCGCGCAGCAACCGCGCGTCAGCTTGAACTTCAATTGCACCCCCAGCGGGGGCGACGTGGTCATCCTGACCGGTGACTGCTGGATCGACGCCGAGGCGCCGCCCGTGTCCGAAATGCCAGCGTATGTCGAGAAGTACACCCAGGGGTTTCGGGATATCGGGATGACCCCGGACGCGTTTGCGCAGACCTACTCGGTCGCGTTGCGAATCAGGCCAACATCGTTGCGGGGCCCCTGAACGGACGCTGTTTCAGCGCACCGTGTTGAGCAGCGAGCTCAGCAACGCTCCGATCAACAGCGACGCCAGGATCAGGGCCGTTACGCCGACCGCTACGAACACCAGCGTCATTGATGCCTGCCGATCGGCCGCGAGACGCTCCCGTCGCTCGGATTCTGTCGGCTCGCGCCAGCGGTGAGCCGTAGCCGAACCAGGACGTTCGTCGAAGGTCTGGAACCCGCCGACGTAGCGACTCATGATCTGGTCCTGGATCACCTGCTGCCGAATCGTGCGGTCATAGGCCTGCCGCTTGAGTGGGTCGGAAAGGGTCGCGTAGGCGGCATTGAGCCGTCGCGCGAGATCCTCAAAGGCCGCGCGGCGTTCAGGACGCTGCCGGTCCGGGTGCGCGCCCTTCATCGCCCGCCGGTAGGCGCGCGTAATCTCGCCGTGAGTGGCCGTGAAGGGCACCCCTAGCAGCGAGTAGTGGTCTTCCTGGTCTGGGTCTCCACCGGCTCCGTTCGGGTTGCTCCCCCGGAACCCGGTCTCGGGATTGGCGGCCAATCGCTGAATCCATGTCGTGTGCCGCCGGCGCCTGCCGGTTGCCGAACGTGTTTCTGGCCGTCACGATGGCCACGGCTAAATTGTACGAGAGTCGATCCTCGGTTCTGAAGCGATGCAACAGGCCTGCTGAAGCAAAAAGGTGAACACCTTCGCGCTACAATCACGCTATCGATTCGGATACAGCGTGATTCGAGCCAGCGCGCCAGCCGGGGGTCATCCATGCGGGTTGATCTGATAACTGTTCCCTACCGGTATGACGAGCCGGGCGAGGGGCTTGGCGCTGGACCTGGCGCGCTGCTCGCGGCGGGGCTGCCGGAGCAGATGCGCGGCGCCGGCATTGAGCTGACGGGTCCCCATGAGGCACACCTCGATCCCGCGCTGTGCGAGGACGGCCGCACCGCGCTGAACGTCGGACGCCTGGGTGCCGATACCAGTCGCCTGGTCGCTGCGGCACGGCGCAACGGGGACGCGGCGCTTGTGCTGACGGGCGACGACACGGCCGCGATTGGGGTCGTTTCCGGTCTGCAACAGGCCGACGGTGCCGGTACCCCGATCGGGGTCGTCTGGATCGACGCCCATGGCGATTTCAATACCCCGGAGACATCTTTCAGTGGCATCCTCGCGGGAATGCCAGTCGCCATCCTGGCAGGTCTGGCTGGCCCCCTCTGGCGTGAGGCAGCAGGCTTGGCGGCGCCGGTCCCGACGGACCGCATCGTCCTCGCCGGCGTCCGCGAGCTGGACGAGAAGGAAGCCGACCTCATTCGCTCGACAGACGTTCGGGTCGTCCAGGCGAGTGACCTGTGTGATGGCAACCGCCTTGCTGAAGTCGTCGACAGTCTGGCTCGGCGCTGCGCATTGATCTACCTCCATGTCGATCTGGACGTCCTGGACCCGCGATTCGTCCCCAGCGCCTCGACGCCGTCGGCGAACGGTCTCGCCATCGGGGAGCTGACCGGGGCGATGTCAACAGTCTTGCAGACGGGGAAGGTGGCTGCCGTTGCCATAAGTAGCCTCAACCCGGGAGCCGGGGCGCGCGGCGAACGCTCGGTCCTCTCTGCGATGAAGACGATCGAGGGCTTCCTTCCTTCCTGGACCACCACGCCCGGACCGTCAAGCTCGTCTGTTGGAGGCTAACCGCAAACGTCCAAGCGTCCTCTAGCGTTCTCGACTCACCTCACCTGGGTACTGGGGTGTAGGAACGTCTTCTACGCTCGATGCAATTGGCACTTCGCCGAGGAAGGACGGGGTCTTGCGAGTCCTGTTCACCACCAACCCGAGCTCCGGCCACTGGCATCCGCTCGTCCCGTTCGCTGACGCCCTGCGGCAGGCCGGGCACGAGGTGGCGTTCGCGACAATCCCAGCGACTTGCTCTTCGATCACCGCCCTCGGCTTCCGCTGTTTTCCCGTCGGTGCGGACGAGACAGCCATCGAGGCGCAGGAGCGACGGGAGCGGTGGGCGACACTTCCCGGGACAGAAGCTGCCGCCTGGTCCTGGCCGAACCTCTTTGCCGGAGTCTGGGCCACGCGCCGCCTCCCCGACCTGCTCGAGGTCTGCGCGGCGTGGCACCCAGCGCTCCTGGTCCGGGAGGACATGGAGTTCGCCGGCGGCATCGCGGCCGAGCAGGCCGGGCTGCCACACGCCGCCGTGCAGGTCACCGCCTGGCGTCCCTGGTTCCACCCCTTGATTGTTGAGCCCCTCAACCGCCTGCGGGAGAGCGTGGGATTGCCGCCCGACCCCGACCTGGCCATGCTCTTTCGGTACTTGTTCCTCGTCCCGGCTCCCCCGAGCTACCACGACCCTGCCACTCCTCTCCCAGCGACGGCGCACGCCGTCCGCCATGCCGCCTTCGACCGCTCCGGGGAGGAGCCGCTCCCGACGTGGGTCGATACTCTGCCGGAGCGGCCCGTTGTCTACGCCACGATGGGTACCGCCTTCAATCGGGTGGAGGGCATCCTCCCGGCGCTCGTGGAGGGACTCCGTGATGAGCCGATTACCCTGATCGTCACTACGGGCCGCGATCAGGATCCCGCCGATTTTGGCCCGCAACCGCCCAATGTGTATATCGAGCGCTACGTCCCGCAGAGTCTGCTCTTCCCACATTGCGATTTGGTCATCACCCACGGCGGCTCCGGCACCGTCATGACCGCCCTCGATCACGGGCTGCCAATGGCCATCGTGCCGGTCGCCGCCGACCAGCCGGACAACGCCCACCGTTGTGCACAGCTCGGGGTAGCGACCGTGGTCACCCCGGACAACCGAACGCCGGAGGCATTCCGGGACGCGGTTCAGGACGTGCTGGCTGATCCACGGTACCGGCAGACCGCCGAGCGGCTGCGGGAGGAGATGGAACGGCTGCCGGGGCCAGAGCACGCAGTCGGGTGGTTGGAGCGGCTGGCCAGCGAGACGCAGCCGCTATTCGCCACGGGGTGAAGGAAGCAGGGATTGGGAACCCGTGAAGCGGGGGGCGCTGGAGATGCGGAGCCATCGCGGGTCAGACGATAGTCCTTGGACGCAACGGCGCGAAAAAGGGGCGTTGCCGGCGCCTCAGTCACATGCTAAACTCCACCGCTGTGCCCGGATTCCGGGTGCTTCGTATTGTCAGGCGCTGAATCCCAGCCTGGGCGAGCGGCACCGGTCCACCGGGCGACGACTTGCCTTCACTACATGAGTCTGGTTCGAGAAGCGAGTAGTCAGCAAGAAAGACGGAGTCAGATGGTTGCCCAGATCGTGCGGGAGCTGGAATCCGAGCAGTTCAAATCAGATGTCCCGAACTTCGGTCCGGGTGACAACGTGCGTGTCCACGCGAAGGTCGTCGAGGGTAACCGGGAGCGAATCCAGGTCTTCGAGGGGGTTGTCATCCGGCGGCGCGCGGGTGGGATCAACGAGAACTTCACGGTGCGTCGTTTGGCCTCCCATGGGATCGGCGTCGAGCGCACCTTCCTCCTCCATTCGCCGCGCATCGATAAGATCGAGGTGACCCGCCGCGGTCGCGTCCGTCGCGCCAAGCTCTACTACCTGCGCGGCCGCACCGGTCGCGCCGCCCGCATCAAAGAGAAGCGGACCTAAGTTCTCGCGGTCCTTCGTGGTAGCAGCGCCCGGCCAATCAGCCGGGCGCTTTTCCGTGCTGGGCCGGCAACGTTCAATGTCCGTGGTACTGTCTCCACGGAGGTTGTCGCGAAGCGATGAGTGCAGAGAACGGCCGCGCTCGCCCGATCGCGAAATCCCAAGCTCGGGTCCCCGATCTGCGCTGGGAACGCGCGTTCTGGGCCGCCGGACTGCGCCAAGTGGGCGGCGTGGATGAAGTCGGCCGCGGTGCGATGGCCGGTCCTCTGGTCGCGGCCGCCGTGGTCTTCCCCGCTTCAGAGGGATGGGCGCTTCGCCGGTTGAAGTCGGCGATCGATGGGATACGCGACTCGAAGATGCTTTCGCCCGAGCGGCGGGTGGCGCTGCTCGAGACGATCGAACGCACCGCGGTGACCATTGGGATCGGCATCGTTCCGGTTCCAGAGATTGACGTCCTTGGTCTCGGACCCGCAAACAGAATCGCTATGGAGCGAGCCGTTCTCAATCTCGATATCGACGTCGACGCGCTCGTGATCGATGCCTGCGTGCTCGATCTTGGCTGTCCGCAGAGCGGGCTCATCGACGGCGATGCCCTTTCCGCGTCGGTCGCGGCCGCGTCAATCGTCGCCAAAGTAACCCGCGACCGCATGATGATCGCCCTCGGAATGGAAGAGCCACGCTACGGCTTCGAACTCCACAAGGGGTACTGCTCTGAGCTGCACCAAGCCCGGCTGGAAGTGCACGGCCCCTGTCTGCACCATCGCCGCTGCTTCGCTCCCGTCGCCCGATGGGAGGTCAACTCGTGACCCAGACCGCCCGCCAGGGACTCGGCGCCGCCGGCGAGCAGTTGGCACGGCGCCATCTGGAGCAAC
>JAHWJF010000187.1:0-3748 GCA_019348515.1 Chloroflexota bacterium
GCGGTCCACGCCGGGGAGCGGCCGGAGCGGCCGGAGTTCACGCCGACGGTGACGCCGATCTACCCCTCGGTCTCCTACCTGGCCGACGATCCCGAGACGCAGGATGCGGTCTTCGGCGGCGAGCAGCCGGGCTACGTCTACACCCGGCACGGGAACCCCACCACCCGCGCGCTCGAAAATGCGATTGCGGCGCTCGAAGAGACCGAGGACGCGATCGCCTTCGGCTCGGGCATGGCCGCGCTGCTGGCGGCGATCCTGAACGAGGTCCAGGCCGGCGACCGGGTCGTCGCCAGCCGCGACCTCTATGGGGCCACCCAGGCGCTGCTGGGCAATGTCTTCGGCACGCTCGGCGTCCGGACGTCGTATGTCGACATCCTGGATCTGGATGCGGTCGAGCGCGTATTGGCGGAGGTCCGGCCCCGGGTCCTCCTCTTCGAGACGATCTCCAACCCGCTGGTCCGCGTCGCCGACATTCCCGCCCTCGTCGAGATCGCCGGGCGAAACCGGGTGAGGACAATTGTCGACAACACCTTTGCCACGCCCCTCCTGGTCAACCCGGCGCGGTTCGGCGCGGACTCGGTTGTTCACTCCACCACCAAGTACCTGGGTGGGCACGGGGATGCGACCGGTGGGGTGGTGGCCACGACGCGGGATCGCGCGCTGGAGATCGGCGAGCTCACGAAACTGACGGGAGCGGTGCTGGGCCCGTTCGAGGCCTGGCTGACGCTGCGCGGGGTGAAGACCCTGTCATTACGCATGCAGCGGCAGTGCGAGAACGCCGCGGCGCTGGCCCGCTGGCTGTCGCGGCATCCGCGTATCGATCGCGTCTACTACCCCGGACTCGGGCCACTGGGAGACACGGAGCGGATCTTCAATGATGACCTCCGCGGTGCGATCGTCGCGTTCGATATTGCGGGCACGGGCCGTGATGAGGTCTTCCGTTTTCTGCGCGCGCTCCGCATCTGTCTGCCGGTGACGACTCTCGGCGACGTCTACTCGATGGTGCTCTACCCAGTGATCTCGACGCATCGCACGCTTTCGCCACAGGAGCGGGAGGCGAGCGGGATCGGCGACGGGCTGGTCCGTCTCTCGACCGGGATCGAGGACGTGGCCGATCTGATCGAGGACCTGGATCAGGCGCTGGCGCACGGCGACGAGGGTGATAAGTGATGGGTCATAGGTGATAGGAAGCCGGCGAGACGGCAAGGCGGGAAACGGAGAGGACGAGAACACGTTCTTAGCCGACAGCCGATAGCCACCCTAACATCCAGCACCACGAGCGAAGCGAGTAGTCACCCATCACCCAGCTGTCGTCTGCTACACTCTAGCAGATACGAACGCATGTTCGATACGGAGGTTCCGCATGCCATTGAAGATCGAGATGTCACCCGAGAGCGTGCGGCCAGTCGTTGTTTGCGACGGGTGCGGCGAGCTGATCGCCGATGCCCGCGACGGCAACTACCAATGGCAGGCTCCGCTCGACCCGGGTTTGAGCCGCAAGTTCATTTTTTTCACCCACAAATCGTGCGCCCATGCCTTCGAGCAGGCGCGGGGCGGCAGCGGCGCCTGGTACGCCATGGAGCTGACCGAGCTCCTCCCCCACGTGGCGCGGTCGCTGCACATCAACTGGGACGAGGCGACGCGGTACGCCGGGCTCAACAGCGAGTTGTGAGCGCGCCGCGCAACACGTCTCATACGCACTGCGGCTGATCAGGGGGATCGTGCGGCTCCCACCCCCGCTCCGATCCATCTGGCTCGATGGCGCAGATCCTGGTGAGCGAACTCCAGTTGATGGAGGAGGGCGGTGGCAACCGACCGGCTGGAGACATCCCGCCGAGTCGCGACACTGGTTTCGTGGAGCTGCACGATGAACGTAAGAACGCGGCTAAGCCGAGGAACTGCGTGAGCGAGTGGGCGAAGCTGGTGCGGGCTTCGCGCGCGTGCCATGCCAATCGGGTTGCGCGAGTCAGGTCTATCGAGACCACTCAAACACCGAGGGCCCGAACTCGCGCCCGGGCCCTCGGTGCCGGATGCATCGCATCGATAGATTCACCCGATCATGGGCGAAAGACAACACCACAGCGGCGTCTGTCCAACATGAGCAGCATTACTCGGTCGGCGTCGCCTCCGGTGTGCCCGCCATATCGCCGCCCATGACGAGCATGATATCGACCGTGGTGGTCCCATCCCCGGTGTCCGTCAGCCGGGCCGTCCCCTCGTAGCCGGAGTCGTTCTGCTCCTCGAGGGCGATCTCGAGCTGGCCGTCCGTGGGCTGCCCGGTGATGTCGCCGCACGCGATGTAGGTGCCGATCTCTTCGGCGCTGAGGTGGACATTGATGGCGTGCTCGGCGGCCAGGATGTCCTCCAGCGAGGCATCAACCCTGGTTGTGCTCACGGCGATGTCGCCCATCTCGACGCCTTCCATCCCCGCCATCGGCGTCGCGGGCGTCTCCACGCCGGCCATCGGCGTGCCCATCGCGTCCATATGGACCACATCGATCAGCGGGAAGACGACGTCGCCGACATCCGGACAACTCCCGGCGTGGATGTGCGCCGGGTGCGGCTCCGTGCCCATGCCGCCGTCCATCGCCGGGGTCGCCTCTTGGGCGAACCCACTGGTTGGCGCCAATCCGAACCCGGCCGCCAGCAGCAGCACGACGGTGCCGAACGTGCGAACGATCGATCGTTGGTCCATAACCGTTCCTCCTTGGCCCCCTGCGGAGCGACTGACGCAGCCGGGCAGCGTTGCCCGCGCTACACCTCACGCATGGGGAATGCCAAAGTAGGCGCACGAGGTGCCATCCGGCCGCGCAGGTCGGTCACCACGTCCAGGTCAATCACGGTCTTGACGACGGCACCAAGAGGATTCCATGCGCGTTCTGACCCAATCTCCGTGGCGAGCCCGGCCCCCGCCTCCTGCCCCCAGTGCGCCTTCGTCGGCAAGCGCGGGGCGGGAGCGGCGCCTGGTACGCCAGGGAACTGACCGAACTCCTCCCCCATGTGGCACGCGCGCTCGACGTTGATTGGCACGAGGCCACCCGCGACGCCGGGCTCAATACCGTGATCTGAGGGTCCCATTCACAACTGCCTCTAATATTTCCCGGCGAAACTGGCACTCGTCCAGCTTGAGATAGAATCACCTAAGATGGTCCGCTTTTCTGGTGGCGGGTCTCCGTCTGGCACGCGAGACCTAGATCGCTGTCTCAGAAGCAAGCCTGTTGAGGCAGCGTCCGCAGACGTGATTCCTGCAGTGGATTACGAAGGAACTATGCTTCGGAATCCATCTCGACATCACTGTTTTGCTCCTTTTGTTGCCCGCTCGCCTGGGCGTCCTTCGCCTCGTCAGCCTCTCGCAGCAGAACCTCGATGATCTGCGCCAGGCGGTGCGCGGCGCCATCCAGGATCTGCCGTCCGAGTTCAGCCGTCGCCGGGGTGGCATCGCCTGTTGCCCCGTTGTGGGTTACCTCGCCGTAACGGCGAGCGAGGGTGCCGCCGTACGCACGCAAGAGCGCCACCGTTTCGACTTGAGTTCCAGTCAGCCGTGGCGCCGCGAAGGAGTGCGGTTTGGCTTGGTGCGGCGCGACGGCCATCACTACCGCTGCCTCGTCGGCGCCGCCATGCCCGATCGCGTCGGCCGGCAGGAGCGTCTTCGCCTGCTCGGCGATCAAGGCGTAGCCGAAGATGGACGCGATCAGGGGCACGCCGGTGTCGTGCTTGATCTGCTCGATCGCGGTGGTGATGGCCGCCG
>JAHWJF010000187.1:3848-6973 GCA_019348515.1 Chloroflexota bacterium
AGGGGCACGCCGGTGTCGTGCTTGATCTGCTCGATCGCGGTGGTGATGGCCGCCGTGTTGCCGCCATGGCCGTTGACCACCAGGAAGCGGCGAAATCCGTGCGGGTAGAGGGAGCCGACAACATCCGCCAGGACGGCGATCAGGGTAGCTGGGCGTAGGGCAATGGTGCCGGCGAAGCGCAAGTGGTGCCAGGAGACGCCCCAGGGGATCGCCGGGGCCACGGCCACTGCCGGCCCAACGAGTGCGGCGGCGGCGCGGCTCAACGCATCGGCACTGATCGTGTCGGTCGAGACGGCGCTGTTCGGTCCGTGCTGCTCGTGGGCTCCGACCGGCAGGAGCACCAACTCGATTCCAGGCAGCAGATCCCGCGTTTCGGGAGAGGAGAGGTCGGCCAGGAGGAGCGGTTCCTGAGCCAGTGGGCGGGTCGTCTCACTCATCCGAGATCCTCCGGTCGTCTCCACGGGGGCGGCACATCGTGCGGATCACGCAGCACGGGTGCATCGGCCTCGAGCTCCGTGTTGGCACAGCAGGCGTTCCACCCTCACTCATGATCCAGCACCAGCGACAGCGCCCCCGGGTCGACAGACGTGCCCGTTGTCTGGACGCTCCCCGCGCTGTTCTTGCCGCAACACCTCCTCGAAGGGGAACGGGTCAACGTCGCGCTGCAAGCATACATCTGGGTTGTGATCTGCCTTACATGAACTAGTGGTCGTCCGGGCCCGGTTCATGCCAGCACCTCATGGCGGCCGAGCGGCACAGTCGTCATCGAGGTGGTAGCAAGGATGCGACCCCCGAGCTAGACCGCCCCGTCATTCACGTCAACCTCGATCGCTGGCATCTCAGCGCTGGCCCGCAGGCTGTCGCGGGTCAGGTGGCAGACGGGCCTGCTAGCGGCCGGACTGGCAGCTCCACGGCGCTGGCGTGGAGCGCTCAACGTCGATGTCGCCAGCTTGCGCTCGGCACAGGCTGTGCAACGCTCTCCAGCACGGCGTTGAGGGTGGCATTCTCGCGAGGGCAATTGCAGTCTACGCTCCGGCGCGATCTCCTCTGGTGACCCCTCGATGACCTACTCGCCCCGAAATCGCACCCCTGCCGCCTGGTTACGATGGGTCTCCTCGCCCGACGTGAGGGCACTCGCGGCGCTCTCCGCGATGCTCACGCTCATTGCCGGGAATCGGCTGGTCTTCGACTCCTGGCTGGCCCGCTTCGACATCTTCACCCAGTTCCTGCCGTGGTACGCCTACCTGGGTGAGCGCCTGCGCGCCCTTGACGCTCCGGGATGGAACCCGCACCTATTCAGCGGGACCCCCTTCGCCGGCGATCCGCTCTCAGGGTGGGCATACCTACCAGCCATGCTCGCCTTCGCCCTCTTCCCGGCCATAGCCGCCTTCAAGGCGATGGTTGCCTTCCAGCTCGCGGTCGCCGGATTTTCGACCTATGGCTTCGCCCGTGTGCTGGGAATGCGCCCAGTCGCCGCTCTCGTCTCGGCAGTCGTCTACGTCGCTGGCCCGTTCCTGCAGTGGAACACCTACTGCTGCCTCCAGTTCGCCCAGTTCGCGACCTGGGTCCCTTTGGCCCTGCTTGGGGTTGAGCTGGCGCTACGCGCTCGCCACTGGCGCGATCGAGTCGTCCCGTGGTGTGCGACCGGCGTGGCTCTCAGCCAGATGTTCGGCGGCTGGGTGGGTGAAGGCTGGCTCTACGCCGTCCTCCTCGTCGCCGCCTACGCCGGCTACCAGTCGCTCCTGTCGCCCCCCTGGTCCGGTAATGACCTCCGGGAGCGGCTGATCATTGGCATGACGACCGGTTTCGTTGTGCTTGGGCTGGGAGTGGCGCTGGGTGCGGCGGGCATCTTGCCCCGGCTCGCCGTCAACGCCCAGACCACCCTGGCCGGTGGAGACTATGCCCGGCTCGGGGCGGAAGGGATTCTCAACCCACCCTGGCGCCTAAGCGAGCTGCCCATCCGCCTCATGGCCGAAGGTTACGACCATCGTGCAACCGCGCTCGGCGGTGCGGCTGTCGTCCTCGCGCTCCTGGCACCATTCGTCGCGAGGCGGCGCTTCGCCATCCCCTTCTTCGCGGCGATCACGGTGATTGCTCTGATGTTGACGCTGGAGACGACCCCACTGCACCGCCTCGTCTACGTGATCCCAAGCTACAAGGCGCTGCACGAGCACGACCCCTGGCGAGTCGTCGCGCTGGCCGCAATCGGGCCGGCGATCCTCAGCGGTGCCACCGTCGAGGCAGTATCAGCGTTGCGAGGCCGGTGGCGCCTGCTGCCGCTCGCCGTTGGCCCAATCGTGATGATGGTCATCATCACCGTCGGGTTTCGGGCAACCGAGGGGTTCATCGGCTGGGGCCCGTTGTGGGCCGCGGCTGCGGCAACCCTACTGATTGCCCTGGTCCTTGCTGCACCACGAAGCACCGGCCACCATCAGCTGGGCGAGCGGATCACGCAATTGGTGCCGTACCTCTTGCTCCTCCTCGTCGTGCAGCCAGTCGGTCTGGAGTTATCTGGATCGTGGCTTGGGTGGCCGCACTACCCGGGCTGGCAACGGCATTGGCACCCGGATCCGGTTGTGGCACGCACTCTCGCCGTCGAAGTGAGCCGAATCGATCGTGGCGGGGGAGGGGATGTCCTGCAGCAGCGGCTCTCCGACTCCGGCCCATTTCGCTACATCGGCTACGGCGGTACGGGAAACCCAGACGACCCCGCCCGGCGGGGAAGCTACATGAGCCGGCGCTTCGAGCGGACCGTTCAGGCGCTCCTGGTCAACGGCAGGCCCATGTTTCTGGGCTTATACGAGATCCAGGGCTACAACCCCACTCAGCTCGCCCGTTACGCCGACTTCATGGCCGCCGTCAACGGACGACCGCAGAACTACCACCTGGCCTACCTCCTCCCATCTGGGACTGGATCACCGCTGCTCAGCCTCCTCAACGCGCGCTACGTCCTCCTTGACGCCTCCCTCCCCCTGGACCGGGAGGACGTCGCGGCCCTCACGGCGGGACGGGAGGAAATCTTCCGCACCGACCACGTCGCCATCTATGAATCCCAGCCGGCGCCACCACACGCCTGGGTCGTCCACGATGTGCGCGCCGTTGCCCGCGGCGAGGCACTCTCTCAA
>JAHWJF010000188.1:0-4152 GCA_019348515.1 Chloroflexota bacterium
CGCAAGTACCTCTTGCGATACTCCGAGGAACGAACCAAACCGCAGATTCGTGATATCGCGTGCGTACGAGCGTTGCGTCGAGATGAGGGCTACACCGAGGGCAAATGCTCCGACAAAGAAGACGCCGATCGCGGTGTCGTTGCGAAGGAGGCCACTCTGCGTTGCGAACCCGATGGCGAGCGACACGCTCGTCGCCGCGAGGATGGCGCCGACTAAAAAATTGCCTCCCAGGACATAGGAGATCACCACGCCCGGAAAGACCGCGTGAGCAATCGCATCGCCCATGAACGCCAGCCCGCGGAGAATGACGAACACACCCACGATGCCGCAGACAACCCCAACGAGCACGATAGCGGCGAAGGCGTGCCGCATGAACGCGTGCTGAAACGGTTCGCTGAGGTACGACGACAGTGACGTCATGCGCGAGGCTGGAGGACAACGTCCATGGCGCCCCCGAAGGTCGATCGGAGATTTGGCACAGTCAGGATTCGGGACGCCGGACCTTTTGCGACAACGGTGCGGTTCAGCAAGACGCAAACGTCCGCCGATTGCTCGGCCATGGCCAGATCGTGGGTGGCGAAGATAATCGTCTTACCGGACTGCCTCAGGTCATCGAGAATGTGCAACACAAGGGTCTGCGTGGGGGCGTCGACGCCGGAAAACGGCTCATCGAGGAGGTAGACGTCCGCCTGTTGAAGAAGCGCCCGCGCGATGAAGACGCGTTGCTGTTGACCCCCGGAGAGCGCGCCAATCTGAATGGAGGCAAACCGGCTCATTCGTACCTCATGGAGCGCGGCCAGGGCATCCTGGCGATCGTGATCAGAAACGGGGTACAGCCGGCTGGCGCGGAGCGCCCTCCCCATCAGCGCCACATCAAGCACATTGATCGGAAATTTCCAGTCCACGTCTGACCGCTGTGGCACGTAGGCCACACGGGAGGTGGGCCGGCGAACAATCTCCCCATCGAGCAGCACCTCTCCATGACTCGGCGCCAGGATGCCGGACAAGCATTTCAGGAGGGTGCTCTTACCCGCGCCGTTTGGGCCGACGAGCGACGTAGTCTCGCCCGCGTGGAACCCCAAGGTGATGTCTTCAAGCGCGGAGCGTTCGGCGAAGTGAACACTCAAGTGGTGTGCTTGAAGCCGCGCTGGACGTGAATCTGTGTCCCCAGGAAGTCCAACCGGAGCTAGGTTTGGGACCGATTCCACCGAGATCACTCGAGAACCCAAACCGTGCCCGCGTTGCACGCTTCAATCACGGACACCTGTCGACTCCCGCCATGAGACGCTAACCACAGAGCCTGAGGCGAATGAAACCGCAAATGAGACGGTGTGTCAATTGAAGGCGCGGATGTCGTCGATGGAGACTATCGAGCCGAAGCCCGGCAATCGCCGCAGGTGCCGAAGATCTCGAGCAAGTGGCCGTGGACCTCGAAATCGTTCTCGCGGGCGAGGGTGGCGGCCAGATCGGCGACGGGGCAGGCGTTGAAGGGCACGGCTGTGCCGCAGCCCGCACAAACCAGATGATGGCGGTGAACCGGAGCGCCGGCGACATAGACCGGGCGACCCGCGCCGTCCAGGATGCGTGAAAGCACCCCCAACGACGCCAGAATCTCCAGTGTGCGATAGACGGTGGATCGACCACTCTCGCCTGCGGCAACAGCCGCTTCGGCAACGAGCTGCTCGGCCGTGAAGGGCCGCTCTTGCCTTAGCGCCGAGGCAATGATGGCGCGGCGAGGGGCGGTCACCCGGTACCCGTGCCCCGCCATGGTGGCGATTGCTTCCTGAGGTGAGTAGTCTCCCGAGTTGCGCGACTTGGGGACGTTCTCACGTTGAGTGCGAACTGGCATGGCGGAAGCGTAGCATTTCCGCCGCCACCGGCCGGAAGTGGTGGGCGCGACGGTCTGTGCCGTATCCTCGCGGCGATGATCCAGACGAGTGGTAACTCAAGAAAGCGACGAACCATGGACCCGAGGCGCTCCGGAAGTCATCGTACGGCATGGCTGCTGGCGCTCCTGGCGCTGGCTTCGCTCCTATCAGCGGTGGGCTTCCCGGGGTCGGCTATAGCGCAGGACGAACGGTCGGTCGTCTGGGATGAGATCGACGTAACGGTCGAGCTACGAGAGGGTGGTTCGTTCCATATCACTGAGCGCGACCGGATCGATTTCCGTGGCGGTCCCTTTCGCAGTGGGTACCGCGAAATCCCCCTCGCCAGGATTGAGGCATTCGATGACATCCGCGTGGGCGAGGTGACAGGCGACGCGGTCCAGCCTTATCAATACGTGCCTCCAACCGATTTCCTGGCCGATGTCCCCAACACCTACACCTACCGCGAAGTTGGTCCGACCCTACGCATCGACTGGAGCTTCCCACGTACCTCGTCGGCAATGCGCACGTTCCAGATTGAGTTCGACGCCCATGGAGCGCTGCGGGTCTATGACGACGTCGAGACTCCGTATCAGCAGATTTCCTGGATTGGGGTCGACGAAGAGATTACGGAGAACGCGCCGGTCAACGAGGCGACATTGCGGTTCGTGCTGCCCCGGCCGGTCGATCCCGGGCGAACCTTCATCCAGGGCCCTGGGAGCGAACAGCCAGAAGATCACACCGATGACGGGCGGGTCTGGACCTGGACTGCCAGCAACCTGGACCGAGGTGACTCTCTCGAGGCGGGCCTCCAATTCGAACCGCTCGTCTCGGCCACGGCGCCATCATGGCAGGAAGCGAGTGACCGACAGGAGCAGGAGCAGGCCGAGCGCGCGGCGCAGGGCGGACGGCTCAATCTTCTCTTTCTGGGATTGGGCCTTCTCATTGCAATCGGCGGCGGAGTGGCCGTGCTCGCCATTTGGTGGACACGAGGTCGAGACCCGGAAGTCGGGCCGGTGGCCGAGTTCATTCCCGATCCGCCAAACAATCTGCCGCCCGGCGTCGTTGGCGCCTTGCTCGACGAGCAGGTCGATCAACGAGACATCGTGGCGACGCTCGTCGAACTGGGACAGCGCGGCGTGCTGAGGATCGATCGCACTGAAGGGGGCGGGTTGTTTGGCCGAGGTGGCGATTTCACCCTGACGGCACTGCAAAGTGATCCGAAGGGTGCGTTGTTCGAACAAGAGCTGCTCGAGGCGCTCTTCGGCTCGAAGGTCAAGGCGGGCGAGCAGGTGGCCTTGTCCGAGGTCAAGGGACGATTCGCCGCCGCCCAGCCCCAGATTCAGCGTCACCTGTACGACGAGCTTGTCGAGCGCGGCTACTTCACGTCCTCGCCGGATCGCACCCGCGGTCGGTGGAAGTCGATCGGGGTCTTCGCCCTGATCGTGGCCATTCTCGGAGGATGCGTGGCCATCGGCTCGTTCGCCGATATCGCGCCGGCAGTGTTCATTCCCATCGTGATGCTCGTCGGCATCGGTCTGATCCTGGTTGCCATCTCGCGCTTCATGCCACGCAAGACGCCGGTTGGCGCCGAGGCAGCGGGGAAGTGGCGGGCATTTAAGAACTATCTGGCGTCCATCGAGAGATACGAAAAGCTCGACGAAGCGCAGGGTATTTTTGACCGTTACCTTCCATACGCCATTGCCTTTGGTCTGGAGAGCTCGTGGGTCGACAAATTCTCGCGCGTGCCGACGGCTTCGCCGCGCTGGTACGGGGACGACGTATCACCTACGCCGGGGCCGTTCGGTCGACGGATGTACCCGGGGCCGTGGTATGGACCATACGGGGGCACAGTGATTATTCCCGGCGGCGGTGGAGCGCCCGGTCCCTATGCGGAGACCGGCGGTAGCGGAGGCTTAGGGAATCGTGATTTCCCTGGGGGTAATGGTGGGCAGTCCTGGAACATGCCCGACCTCCAGGACTTCAGCGACAGCGCAGGTCGATCGTTGCAAGCGTCGTCGGGATCGCTATTCGATCTCTTCAATTCCGCGGGGCAAGCGTTTTCCGGTGGAAACTGGAGCGGCGGTGGCCGAGGCGGTTGGAGCGGTGGATCGAGCTTTGGTGGCGGCTTCGGTGGTGGAGGTGGCTTTGGCGGTGGCGGCGGCGGAGGCGGTGGAGGCGGCGGCGGAGGCGGTGGTGGCGGCTTCAGCTAGACCATCCGGCGCTACGCAATGACCGATGTCGCGCAGGTTTTTTCGAACACGGGTCCGGTGCCGTGCGCCGATCA
>JAHWJF010000188.1:4252-6969 GCA_019348515.1 Chloroflexota bacterium
GCGTCAATCTGGCGGACATCAGTGATATCGGACCGGTTGACCAGCGCGTGCTCTACCTGAGGCCGGTCCCCGATCTCCTTTTCGCGCTGCTACCGATCCTCATCGCATGGGTCCGATTCCGATGAACGAACAGTTCAGCGGCCTTCGACTTGAGCGGGGCCTTCCCAGCGCTGGCCGGTAAATACCTCGCCGAGGCGATGAGCCTCAGCCCAGATCTCCCGGATCGACGCATCGCTTTCGCGGCTCAGCCGGAAGCAATCGTCATATTCGGGCATAGCGCCGATAACACGCCCTTCCCAGCCCCGTAGCTTGAGTCGAACATCTCCCCAACGCGTTGTGATCGTCTCAAATCGCCGATGGGCGCGGGTTCGGCTCAGCAGCGTGGCGCGCACGCCAATGGTCGTGCTTTCGAGAAAGAGCACGCGTTCGACGTTGGCTCGCCGCTCCGCGGGAACGATGGCGGAGACGACGGTCGCCGGCCGACCTTTCTTCATCGTAACCGGGGTTAGCCAGACATCGAGCGCCCCCGCCGCAAAGAGCCGTTCACTCAAGGGTTCGAAAAACTGTGGATTCATGTCGTCGATATTCGTCTCGAGCAAGTACTCTTCACTCTCCGGGAGTCCGGCGCCGGTGGCTTCGCCGATCCAGAGCCGGAGCGCGTTTGGCCACGGGAGTTGGCGAGTACCAAATCCATGACCAACACGCTCGGGCGTGTAGGCCGGGATAGTCCACGACGCGAGCGTGACAAGGATTGCGGCGCCGGTCGGCGTAAGGAGCTCGCCTGGGGCCGAACCAGCGGGGGGATCCGGCCGAATCGGCGTCGAATTCCCGGCGAGGAGGTTGACGGTCGCGGGGGCTGGTACTGGGAGCAGGCCATGGTCAGAACGAACCCAGCCGGTGCCGACGGTTACCGGGTGCGAGACGATCTGCTCAACGCCAAGCGCGTGCAACCCGATGCACGCGCCGACGATATCGATGATGGCGTCAACCGCGCCGACTTCGTGGAAATGGACCCGATCGATCGGCTCGCGGTGCGCTTCCGATTCCGCCTTCGCCAGCGCGGCAAAAACGGCTAGCGCCTGGTCACGGACCGGCGCTTCGAGGGCCGAGTCAGCGATGAGAGCGCGGATCTCTCGCCAGTCGCGCGACGGTTGCTCCTTCACGGTCTCGACGCGGACTCGAGTGCCCCGGACGGCTCCGGAGCTGGCCGGTTCGGCTGTGACGCGAGCTCCGCGGAGGCCGAGTTGGACGACGGCCTCCTCGATCGATCCCAGGGGTGCGCCCGCGTCGACCAGCGCGCCGAGGATCATGTCCCCACTGGCGCCGGAAAACGGATCAAAGACGGCAATACGCGGCAATGCATCTCTCCCGTGCCGGTGCGGTCGGACCCAGACCAGCAGTGCGGCACAAGCATATCGTTCGTGGGCCCCCAGACCGGGCGTGCTAGGATCGCGCGGAGGATTCTACGATCGATCTTGATGCTGAAGGGAGTGGAGTGGGCATGACCCTGGTCATGGAGCAAACCACGAAAACAACCGGCCGAGCATGGGGCGGGCAGAGCATGGTCGCCTCGCTCAAACGCGTGCTGGTGAGGAAACCGGCGCCACCGGCAACCGAGGACGACTTCGCTGAGTTTGCCTATCCGCGCGCCGTCGATCACAGGCAAACAGAGCGGGAGCACGATGCATTTTGCGGACTTCTCGAACAGGCCGGAGCGGAAGTCGTACTCGCTGGGCCGGACGAAGCCGGGTTGCTTGACGCGATCTTCGCCTACGACCCATCGCTGATGACCGATGCCGGCGCCATCCTGTTATTGCCGGGCAAGGCGCTCAGGTTACCCGAAGTGGACCTGGCTGAGCGCAGCTACCGCGAGCTGGGAATCCCGGTGATTGGCCGGATCGAGGCGCCGGGGACCGTCGAAGGCGGTGATATCGTCTGGCTCGATGACCAGACCCTGGCGGTCGGCCGCGGCTACCGGACGAACGACGAGGGGATCCGGCAGTTGCGCGAGGTGGTGGAGCCACACGGTATTGAGGTCATGACTGTCGACCTGCCGCATTGGCGGGGACCCGGTGAGTGCCTGCACCTGATGTCATTCGTCAGCCCGATCGCCGACGCGCTCGCGGTCGTCTACTTACCGCTGATGTCCGTGCCATTTGTCGAAGAGCTGCAATGGCGGGGATGGTCGTTCATCGAGGTTCCGGACGAGGAGTTCGAGTCGCACGGCTGCAACGTCCTGGCGCTGGCGCCGAAACGGGTTCTCGTGTGCAATGGCAGCCCCGTAACTCGAGCTCGGCTGGAGGCTGCCGGCTGTTCGGTTGTTGTCTACGATGGTGACGAGATCTCGCACAATCGCGCCGGTGGGCCTACGTGTTTGACGCGTCCCATTCTGCGTGCTTAGGTGATGCGCGGCGGCTAGCGGGCTGATGGGGACAGGAACGATGGCGCACGCGACCGCGACCCAACCGATCATCGGTCGAGACGTGGAGGTTGCCCGGTTTTCGGGACGCCCGAGCATCGAGCTGCGGCAGATCTACAAGTTCTTCGGGGAGGTCCCCGCCGTAAACGGCATCTCTCTCGATGTGAGGCAGGGAGAATTCCTGACGCTGCTTGGTCCCTCGGGCTGTGGAAAGACGACGACGCTACGCATGATCGGTGGCTTCGAGTTGCCGTCGGCGGGCGAAATTCTGATCGAGGGGGAGGCGATGGGGAACCGG
>JAHWJF010000189.1 GCA_019348515.1 Chloroflexota bacterium
TGTCGTCATGGAGGGCCGTGTGGGATTCGAACCCACGACACGAGGATTAAAAGTCTGATCGAGGCGGGTCCAAGGAGTGCCAGGGCGTCCCACTGAGCTCGACGATCGGTGGTCATGCGTCCATCTGGCTCGCTCGTTCGTGCTTGCATCCACGGTCGTGGGCGCCAGCGGGGGCGTCACTGAGGAGCGGCCGCGGAGGCTTCACGCGTGGAATTGTTGGCGCCTGACGCGGATCAGCCCACCGCGACCAGCTCCACGAAATCCATCGCCGAAACCACCCCAGCGGGCCGACCGTGGTCGTCGACGGCGACGAGACGATGAACGCGCTCCTCGCACATTCGCCGGGCGGCATCGCCCACGCGAGCGACGCTCGCGATCGTGACGGGCGGCATGCTCATGACCTCGCCAACGCGGATGCCGCGCTCGCGATGACGGATGAGGGCCTCGACCGCCGGGACGGCGAGGTAGAGCAGGTCCGTCTGGCTGATCACCCCAACGAGCCGCCCGGCTAGATCGACCACTGGCAGCCCGCTGATGTGGTGACGCCGCAGCAGTTCCTCGGCGACCTCGATAGGGGCGTCGACCGACACGACGACCGGATCGATGGTCATTAGGTCCGCGACCGTGAGGCTGGCAGTGGCAGTCATTGCGGATTCTCCTGCATACGGAATGTGCCCATCTCGCGATGGTTGGAATCGGCCGACTCTGCGGTCGGCCGATTCGTCACGGGAGGGTTTCTTCGTCCCCGCTAACCAAAGACGTAGCGCAGGACCGGAGAGCGCTTGACGATGGGCTGCTCGTCGAGGATCGCGTCGAGGCCGTAGACGTCTCCCGCGCGGATGACGCCGAGGATCAGGGCCGCCAGGGCCAGGAACGACGTCGCGTGGATCACGCCGTGTGCGAAGTCCCAGGCCGCGATCGTGATGAACGCCATCATGAGGAAGCCCATCAGGGCAGCGAAGCGGGTTGCGAGGCCGACGATCAGGGCGGCCCCGATCGCGACCTGCCCGAATGGGACGATGAAGTCGATCGCGCCGAGCAGCGCGGCGTTCCCGGCCAGGTCGGCCCAGAACGGCGCAGTCGGGTTGACGATCGTGCCTTCAGCGACCGGCGCCGACGTGGTGCCTGCAGTCGCGAACGTGAGGAAGCCCTTCGCGCTGAAGGGCTCGGCGCCGCCGATGAAGCTGAAGACCTTGTCGAGACCGGCGTACAGGAAGTACCAGCCGGTGATGAGTCGGAGGGCCAGGATGCCGTATGCCCTGGATCCCGTGAGTGCGGTCATTCTGTGTCCACCTTTCGAGTTGCCGTTGCCGGTCTGACACCGGCGATTTGACCGCCATCACCGTACGGCCCGCGCACCCGGGCCTCATGGGCCGCGAAGCCCCTTCCGTCGGGACGGATGACCCTCGTACGGGGGCCGTTTGGCCCTGCCACCCAGCACTGGTGGGTGGCTTCAATGCTGGTACCTGAGAGCCGGATCGCACGTTCTCTCAGCGAACTCGCACTAGAGCAACGGTGACAGCGCTAATCGTCAAGGAGCCGTGAGCATGGCCGCGTCGGTCAGCGATACGCTCGAGGAGCAGCTCAGCCGCGTCGTGGCCCGGCGTCGGCCCTCGAGCGAGCCGGACCGGTTGGCGTGGGCTATCCGGGCGGCGCGTAGCTGGCTCGGCCCGGAGGTTCAACCCGCGCCGCCCGGCATGAGCCGGCATCAGGCCGATCTGCGGCTGCGGGTCAGCGATCGCCGATCGGTCGTGACCTTCGCCAAGGCCGCTTACGTCGACATCGGCCCGGTCAAGCCTCTCGACGGCGGCTGGGAGGTCGAGGTCGCCTGGCGGGCTTCGACGCTGGCCCCGCTGTTCCCGGTCTTCTCGGGCACGATTGTCGCCAGCCGCTACGAGCTGACGCTCTCAGGCTGGTATGCACCACCGGGGGGCTCCCTCGGCCGCGTCGCCGATCGCGCACTGTTGCACATCGCCGCCGAGGGCACAGCGCGCTTGCTGCTTGGACAGCTTGACGACGCCGCCGCCCGAGGCGCCGCCTAGATCTCCTCCGGCGGGACCAGACCGCGTTTGACAACGAAGGCCGCCGCCTGTGTCCGGCGCTGCAGGTTTAGCTTGGACAAGATGCTGCTGACGTAGTTCTTGACTGTCTTGTCGGAGAGGAATACCTCAGCGGCGATTTCCTTGTTGGTCTTCCCCTCCGCGACGAGCAGCAGGATCTTGCGCTCCTGGGCCGTCAGCTCAGCGAGTTCGTCCGGGGCTCCAGCGGTAGCCACGCGGCGCACGCGCTCGAGCACCTTCTCGGTGACCGCCGGATCGAGCAACGACTCGCCGCGCCCGACCGCTTCCAGGGCGCTGACCAGGTCCCGACCGCGGATCTGCTTGAGCAGGTAGCCGCTGGCGCCGGCGATGATCGCTGACAGCACTGCCTCCTCGTCGGGATAGCTGGTGAGCATCACCACCCGCGTCTCCGGGCGCGAGGCGCGGATCTCTCGGCAGGCCTCGATGCCCGAGCCGTCCGGCAAACGAACGTCCATGACCACGAGATCCGGCTCGTGCCTCGCCGCTAGTGCGATCGATTCGGCCACGGATCCAGCTTGCGCTACGACGTTGAATCCTGAGCGGCGGTCGAGCAACGATACCAGTCCCTGGCGGACGACCTCGTGGTCATCCACAACCAGCAGCCGCAGGGGACCTCGGGGCTCGTCGCCTCTCACTCGCTTGCTCCTCGCTTGGATCCGGCGTGGGGGAGGGTGACGATGATACGGGCCCCCGCGTCCACGCCGCTCTGAATGTCAAGGTCGCCGCGGAGCGCCTCAGCGCGCGCGCGAATGTTGTCGAGGCCGTGGTGACCGCGGCCGATCGCCACATTAGGGTCGAGCCCGCGGCCGTCGTCGGCGATCTCCAGTCGGATCATGCGATGGGGCATCGTCAACCTGATCGAGGCGTTCTTGGCCCCCGAGTGGCGCGCGATGTTGGCCAACGCCTCGCGCGTGATCGAGAGCAGCTCGGCAACCACCTCCACGGACAAGCCGTCCACCTCCTCACCGACAACCTCAACCTCGGTGGTCGTGTTACGGCGCAGCTCCTCGGCGAGGGCGCGCAGCCCGTCGAGCAGGCTACCGGCATCAACTAGCAGCGGGCGCAGCCCAAAAATGAAATTGCGGATGTCGCGTATCACGCCGTGCAGTGCATCGATGGCGTCGTCGACGCGCTGGCGCGCCTCCTCCGGCGCCTCGCCCACGAGCTCTGGGACGTCGTCGAGGGATAAGGTGACGGCATAGATACTCTGGATAACGCTGTCGTGCAGGTCGCGGCTGATGCGGTCCCGCTCGTCGACCACCGCCAAGCGCTGCACCTGCTCGTGGAGCCGCGCGTTCTCGATCGCAATCCCCGCGTGGAGCGCGAACGTTTCGACTAGCGCCTGGTCATCGGCACTGAACTCCGGCGCGTCTTGCTTGTTAGTTAGATAGAGGCGGCCGACAACGCCGCCCTTGACGGTGACCGGCACGCCCAGGAACGAATCCATCGGCGGGTGGTTCGGCGGGAAGCCATAGCTCTCCGGATGCGATGCAATGTGTGCGATCCGGTACGAGCGGTTCTCGCGGATGATCAGGCCAAGCAGCCCGCGGCCACGCGGCAGGTCGCCGATGGCGCGGCGTTGATCGGCGCTGATCCCGCTGGTGATGAATTCGGTGATCTGCGCCTCCTCGTCCACGATCCCGAGCGCCGCGTACTCCGCAGCCACCAGTTCACGGACGCGGCCAACGATGAGCTGAAGAACCTGCTCGACGTCGAGGACGCCGCTGATGCCACGTACCGCGGCATCGAGCGCCTGCAGGGCCGGTGGCAGCAGGACCGATCGATCGCCTGGGGCAGGCATGTCTGACACGCCCGCCAGCGTACCCCGGAGCATCCCCCCGGCGTGGAACGGGCCGACTGGAGCACAGTTTTCGGGTCCCTGGCCCATGTGGCTCCGGCGCGAAGCGGATCAACTCTTGTAACGCATATCGCAACGAGGTTTTCATTCCGGGGGCGAACAACGGCAATCCCCGGTTCTCCCAGCCGGCCGATGGTTTGGGCTTGGCATGCTTGTGCTTGGGCTAAGCCTCGCCATCAATACCGTGCTCGGGCCGCTCGTGTGGGGTGTCATCAGCTACCCATTCACTGGAGACTGCTCTTAACGAGGCACTCGGCCTAGAGGCGGTATCCCTGGTGCTGATCGCGCCGCTCGCGATTGCCGCCGGGCTGTTGGCCGTGCGTGGGCATCCGGCGGCCGCGATTTTGGCGCTCGGCCCGGCGGCCTACGCCGCTTACATGCTGGTGCAGTACGTCGTCGGCCCGCAGTATCCGACCTACCAGCCGTCGATCGCGCTCCATCTGGCGCTCTTCGTTCTCAGCGCAGTGCTGCTGCTCGGCGCCTGGGCGAGCGTCCACGCCAGGCAACCGGAGGCCTCGCGCGGCTGGGCCATCGTCGCCCTCGGGCTGGCCGCTTTCGTGGTCTCGCGCTGGGTGCCCGCCTTCGCCGGCATGCTGACGAACGACCCAATCCCGGCAGCCGCTCCGGACGTCACGATGTTTTGGTCGATCTTCCTGCTCGACCTCGGGCTCGTCGTGCCGGCCGCGGCAGCAACCGGCATGGGCCTACTGGCCCGCGCGCCCTGGGCGCGCAAGGCGCTCTACGGCGTCGTCGGCTGGTTTGCGCTGGTGCCTCCGTCGGTGGCGGCCATGAGCATCGTCAACCTCCTGCGCAGCGATCCCAACGCCGCGCCGGGGGACACTGTCGTCTTCGTCGTGGTCACCGCCGTCTGCTGGGCTATCGCGGTCTGGCTGTACCGCCCGCTGTTTGCCCCGACGACGATGCGAACCGCTACGCAGACCGTGCCTCGATCGGTCGCTGCTGGATAGGCAGCGGTGGCCGACAGGTCTGCGGCTAATTCGCCTCGATCACGCCGTTCGGCCCGGGGAAGACGGGCCAGTTGGCCCTTGGTTCGAAACCAGTCGTCGCACCAGCCTTCATGACGAAACAGCTCGTTAAGTGGTCCGACATGGCGGCTGTACGTCCAAATCAGCCGGCCGAGGCGGCCGAATCTACCAGGAGGAAGGGTGGGATGGAACAAGTAATCGAAAGCGTCGCCAATGGCCTTGGGAGCAGCGTCGGTTGGTTGGCCGAGGCGGGCGTTCTGTTCGGGCTCTTCGCGGTGATTTGGCTTGGTTTCGGCGCCGCATTGATATGGAGCCAGGGCACCCTTGATGCCGCCTGGGAGTCGATCCGCAGTTTGCCGCTGCTCGTGCAGGGAGTCGTGTGGCTGCTATTTCTGCCGGTGATGCTCGCGCTGTGGGTCTGGGAGACGACGTGGCCGCTAATCCTGCGTCTCTTGCTCGTTTCCGGCCTGGCGGGCTCGAACCTGCTCATCTTCCTTCCGCGCTGGCTGCAACGGGGGTGACCGGAGGGCGGTGTGGTTTGCACCCGACGTCGGCTGCATGCCGGTGTATCCCGGCCTCCGTCATTGCCGGGCCATCGGTCACAGCCAATCGTGACCTACGGCCCTACGACCGCGGCGGCCCGCCCGAGATCGTGACGACAGGGCCATCTTCCACGACCTCACCTTCTCGGATGGCACGATGCTCGACGCCGAGGCCGGCGCGACCGCGACCGCAGAGGTCGTCGTCCCGGACGAGGGCTTGACCTTCATCTGCTCGGTGCCCGGTCATGCCGATGGCGGCATGCGCGGCGAATTGACCGTGGCCGGGATTACGGGCTCGCCCGGTGAGCCGGCGGGCGACGCCGCGGCGCACCACTCGCTCGAGCCCGATCCGGCGGCATCGGAATACGTGTTCCACGACCCGGCCGCGCCTCCGCGCGCCGAGGGGAAGGTGCACGACATCGAGCTTGTCGTCGCCGAGCGCGAGATGACGGTGGCCGAGGGCGTGACCCAGACGGTGTGGACCTTCGGCGACAGCGTGCCGGCGCCGGTCATCCGCGTCGCCGTCGGCGATGCGCTGCGGGTCAGGCTGGTCAACCCCGAGAGCAATCAGCTACCGCACTCCATCGACTTTCACGCCAGCCTGGTCGCGTGGAACGATGAGATGCGCTCGATCGAACCGGGCGAGGAGCTCGTCTATGAGTTCAGCGCCGAGTACGCGGGGGTCTACATGTTCCACTGCGGCACCGCGCCGACGCTGCACCACATCGCCGCCGGCATGTACGGCATGATCATCGTCGAGCCCCGGAATGGCCTGCCGCCGGTCGACCACGAGTACGCCCTGGTCCAGAGCGAGTGGTACGCCGTCGAGCAAGGTGCGGTCCCGAGCCTCGAGGTCGCCGCGGCCGGTGCGCCGGATCCGGAGTTCGTCGTCTTCAACGGCGTCGCCAACCAGTACGTGGACAACCCGATCGACGTGCCGGTCAACGAGACGGTGCGAATCTTCGTCCTCAACGCCGGACCCAGCGTCGATTCCAGCTTCCACGTCGTGGGCACGATTTTCGACTCGGTCATCAAGGAGGGCGTCGTGCTCGAGCGTGGCAACGAGGGCAACTGGGGCTCCCAGGCGGTAAACCTGTCGCCGGCCCAGGGCGCGATCGTGGAGATGCACTTCGTCGAAGACGGCCTGTATCCGATCGTGACCCATGCCTTCAACCTCGTCGGCAAAGGCGCGCTCGGCCTGTTCCAGGCCGGGGACGGCGGCGCGGCCGCCGAAGACGGCCACTGATGTCGCTGCCGCTGCCGTGCCGCGTCTAGTCGCTACCGAGACGAACGGCGGCCGACGACCGGGCTCGCGCGACCGATGACCATGCCGGAGGATTTGCGCACATCACGCCCAGCGGCCTCCGTGGGCGTCAGGTGGGGCGTCAGCACGGCCTGAAGCCGAGGCTCGGGAGATCTACACACCGAGATCTGAGCGCGGAGCTGTAGAGGGCCGTGTGGGATTCGAACCCACGACACGAGGATTAAAAGTCCCCTGCTCT
>JAHWJF010000190.1 GCA_019348515.1 Chloroflexota bacterium
CCCGAGCCGGGGCGAACTCCGTGGTCCCGAACGGCAATAGCGACGATGTGCGGCAGCGTGCCCCCGAACGGCGCCAACGCGGCTGCCCGCGAATCCAGATCAACGTCGGCCGTCTTGATGACGACCGCACCAGAGGGCGCGTCGTTTCGGATCTGAATCCCGAGCGCCCGCACCCGGTCGAGATCATTATGGATTGTGCGAGCCGCATCCTCCGTTGCGGAGAGGGCATACCCAGCTGCCAGGTGGTCTTTCATCGCTTCGGTCGAGGCCCCGCCGCCCATGAGGACGCCGGTCAGGTGCACGGGGACCCCCGCTTTCGTCGCCGCCCGTACTCGTGTCCCGATGATCTGAGTCTGGGATGGCAGCACGAGCTTCAGACAATTCTCGGGCTCACGCGCGGGATCGTAGAGCAATACGTCCTGCGTTCCCGCGCCGACGTCGATGGCTAGCACCGGACGGTCTAACGAGGGTGAAGACGAGGGTGATAGGGAAGGGGACCCCTCGGGAGGGGACTGGGGGTGATGAGGTGTTAGAAGGCTTTTCATGAATCCCTTGCGTGACTCCCAATCGTGTTGAAGACCGGCTCATGACACACGACGGCTATCCGTGAGCGAGGCTTCAAAGCTCCCTATCACCCTACCACCCAATCACCCTATCACCCCGCCCTGCTGCTATACTTTCCGGCGCTACGGGCGCATAGCTCAGTTGGCCAGAGCGCACGGTTCACATCCGTGAGGTCACAGGTTCAAGTCCTGTTGCGCCCACCTCTTCCTTGCTATCGGCTATCAGCTTTTGGCTATCGGCCGACAGCCTTCCGACTCCACTCGCATCGGGTACCATTTCGAACGACGCGGCCCGGCTGGCGTGCAGGCACGCTCCCGAGCCGCGCGGCTTGACCGGGTCTGGAACGATGCGGACAATTGCGCCGCGATCGACGCGCCCAGCCCCGGGTCCGCGAGCTGCGGCGCACCTGATCACGCGTGCCCGCTGCTACGGCGGCAGTTGAGCAGGAGATTCGGAAGCAGGTCGGAGGACGGAATGGCGCGGGAACAGACGCTGGCAGATAAAATCTCCAGCTCGTCCGTGTGGCGCTCGGTGGTGCGGCACGGATACCCGGATACCCAGCGCAATCAGGCGCTGATTATCGCGAGCAACGTTTTTCTCCACATCCACCCTGTCAAAATCAAGCGCTACGCCACGAAGGTCACGTACACCTTCTGCCTGGGTGGGCTCTCCTTTTTCATGTTCCTGGTCCTGACCGGCACGGGCGTCCTGCTGATGTTCTATTACATCCCGGCCGCCGATCAGGCCTACCAGAGCATGAAGGACATCGAGTCGAGCGTGACCTTCGGCCAGATGATGCGGAACATGCACCGCTGGTCGGCGCAAGGGATGGTCATCGCCGTCTTTCTGCACATGTGCCGGGTCTTCTATACCGGGTCGTACAAACCCCCGCGCGAGTTCAACTGGGTTGTCGGTATCTTGCTACTGGTCGTGACCTTCCTGCTCTCCTTCACGGGCTATCTCCTGCCGTGGGACCAGCTGGCGTTGTGGGCGATCACCGTCGGCACCGAGATCGGCGGGGCCGCGCCATTCGTGGGCGAGCAGGTGAACCTGGTCTTGCGCGGCGACTTCGAGATCGGGCAGAGCGCACTCATTCGGTTCTACACGTTGCACGTGCTGTTCCTGCCGCTGGTCGCGGCTTTCCTGATGGCGGTCCACTTCTGGCGTATTCGCAAGGACGGCGGCATCTCCGGTCCGCTCTAGCCGAGGGTGACAGGGTGTTACGTGATAGGGTGATAGGTTCCGGACTGGACGGTTACGCCGGTGATCTCACCAACTCACCGTCTTGCCGCCTAGCCGTCTTGCCGTCTTCTTCTCGACTCCTCGACTCCTCGACTGCTCGACTCCGTGGAGGACACGATGGCTGACATTACACAGCAGATGCCGGGTAGATCGCCGGCGACGGCGATTGATGAGGCCAAGCGTCAGAAGCTGCTCGAGCTAGTTCGTGGGCGCGCACTGGCGCGGCCGACGGACCTGGCCGAGGACGAGGTCATGGTCTGGCCATCGCTGGTCGTGGTGGAGGCCGTCTGCGCGACGGTCTTCCTGCTGCTTCTGATCGCGGTGTCGGTCTTGTTCAGTGCGCCGCTGACGGCGCAAGCCAACCCCAACCAGACGCCGAATCCGTCGAAGGCGCCCTGGTACTTCCTGAACCTGCAAGAGCTGCTGCTGCACATGAATGCTGGTGTCGCCGGTGTCATCATCCCAACGCTGGCATTGGGCGCTCTGGCGGCCATCCCCTATTTCGACCGCTCGCCACTGGGCGTCGGCATCCTGGGCACGTCGGCGAAAGGAAGGAAGATCGCTGGTTTTTCCGCGATCTTCACTACGGTCGTGCTCATCGGGATGATCGTCCTGGATGAGGCGTCGGGGCGGACGCAGTTCGGCATCGGCGGATTCCTGCGAACGCAGCTCGGCGCGCCGGAGTTCGTTTGGAACCAGATCCTACCAGTCGGGATCATTATGGCCACGATCGCCGTTTTAGTGGTACTGGTGCAGGTCATCTTCAAGCCGACGCGGCGTGAGATGATCATCGCCCTCTTTACCGCGTTCGTCGTCACGTACATCGTCCTGACGATCAGTGGCACGTCGTTCCGCGGCGAAGGGCAGGACCTGGTCTTCCCCTGGCAGTTGCCGCTGGAGCATCACTAGAGAAGCGCAGACACACGGATTACAGATCGCCGGCGAGAGGCCGGTCTGGCAAAGGACTCGCGGATGTTCATGATTCTCCGAACGATGTTCGGTCTGGTTGTGGGATGGATCGCCTCGGCGCTCTTCGGGCTCCTCGGTCGCCACAGCCAGGGAAGCTTGGCCGTGCGGCCGGACCGCCGGCAATTCCTGCGCAATGCCGCGCTGGGAGCGGTGGGATCAGTGCTGGCGCTGACTGGCGCCGGTTTCGGGTTGCTGCTCTGGCCAAACAAAACCGGCGCCTTCGGCAGCGAGTTGACCGTGCGCGCGGAGGATGTGCCCCCGGTCGGCGCGCCGCCGCTACGAAACATCCAGGGCAAGTTCTTCCTCGTGCATGCCGACGACGGGTTACTGGCGCTCTACACGAAGTGTCCGCATCTCGGCTGCACCGTTCCCTGGGTCGGACCTCCCGATAGCCCCCAAGCCTTCCAGTGCCCCTGTCACGGCTCGATGTACGACTACGTCGGATTGCGCACCGGCGGGCCCGCGCCGCGCCCGATGGACTACATGACTGTGCGGGTGGACGAGGCGACGGGGAACGTGACGGTCGATACTGGCGATATCAACGAGCGTCTCGACTACTCGCCGGAGCAGGCGACGCCGTACTCGGCGTAGGCGCAAGCGCCCGAAACCTGATCCTGGGTCCGGCAGGTCTGTAGCGCGAAGGGGCGAAGAAGCGTGGGAGCGGTCCAAAAGCTCGCGACGGTGGTGATCGTCGGCATGGTTGCCCTGGCGACGCTGCTGGTTGTCTACCTCGCGGACGAGCCCAATCGCATGGCGGCCGAAGTGGTGGAGAAGGAAGAGATTGCGATCGAGCGCGGCATCAGCACCTATCTCCAGAACTGTGTGGTCTGCCACGGCCCAGCCGGCGAAGGCTATTCGGAGCCGGGCGCGGAGGGTACCGGCCGGATCGGCATGCCGCTCGGCGGGGATACGGAGCTCGGCCAGGCGGCGCAGGAGCTGAACCAGAGCGAAGACCCAATCGTCCGCCAGGAGCGTTACGACCTGATTACGGAAACCATTCACCAGGGCCGCGGGTTGATGCCGGCCTTCGGACGCGGGGCGGAGGGTGGCGCACTGCTCAACGACGAGCAGATTCACGAGCTCGCGCTCATGATCCAGAATGTCGACTGGGATCTCGTCTACAACGAGACCATTGCCGCCTCTGGTGGCTACCCGACGTTCCCGCCGCCACCGGCTCCCGCGGGTGGCGGCCAGCCCACGCCGGCTCCGGCGGAAGCAGCCCAGGACGCGGGCGCTGGAGAAGACGCCGGTGATGCGGCCGCCTCGAACCAGTTCACGGTCGAGTCCTACGACATCTACTTCGAGCCGACGGAGATCGAGGTTCCCTCGGACACTGAGGTGACGATCCTCCTCCCGAACCTCGGCGCCGCGCCGCACAATTTCAGCATCGACGCGCTCGACGTCAGTGTCGACGTTGCCCCAGGCGAGACTAAGGAAGTCACGATCACCGCGCCCGAGGGAGAGTACGAGTACTACTGCAACATCCCCGGTCACAAAGAGGCGGGAATGGTCGGCACGCTGATCTCGCGCCCGATGGCCGCGGCGGACAAGCCGGCAACCGCGGACGAGGACGCCGCCGCGGACGAGGTCGAGGCGGCCGGCGAGGCGCCGGATGCGGCAACGGCCCAGAATGTGACCTCGTTCGACATCTACTTCGAGCCGGCGGAGGTCACGATCCCGGCGAACACGGACGTGCCGTTCACGCTGCCGAACGACGGCGCAGCCCCGCACAACTTCTCGATCGACGAGCTTGGCATCAGCATTGACCAGGCGCCGGGGTCGACCGAGGAGACGGTGATCAATGCGCCGCCGGGGACGTACGAGTACTACTGCAACGTACCAGGGCACAAAGAAGCGGGCATGGTTGGGACGTTGATTGTCGAGTAGTTGACGCGGAGCAACGCATGATTTCCAACAATCTGGCCGAAGATTTCGGAGTTCTCGCCGATACGGTCGAAGTCGTGATCGCCGTGATCATGATCATTGGCGGCATATTCCTCACCTATGCGGTGCAAAAGTGGGCCGACCGCGCCGGTGAACCGCCGCCCGCGGACAACCAGGGCCTGAGCGGCGCGGCACAGCCCTACGAGCCGAACACCCTGCGCGGGTGATCTGCGCGCCAGCGACAAGTGTCATCCCGAGCGTCAGCGAGGAATCTCGGCGCCTGAGACAACCGCGATGAGTTCCCGAGATCTCTCATGCAACGTGCACGTGCACGCGCAATTCCTCGGGATGACGCACGTGGCCTCTTTTCCAACAGTTTGGTTTCGGTAAATGGTTCGTAACGGCTCCCCCAAAACATATCTCTGGTGTCAGAGCTGTCGCCGCTCGTATTCGCACGCGGACGCCCCGGATGTGACCTGTCCCGTCTGCGCCTCGTCATTGCGCGAGATGAGCCGCTTCGCCGCGATCGCCCGTGGTCTCATGGCCAATGAGCTTTCAGGTTCTCCCCTCGAGACCAAGCATCGCCAGCTTATCCGACTCATCTGGACCCGAAACGGCATGGGAGAGCGCTATTACCGCGTGCTCGCCCCGGACATGCCATACAGCCGCTTCGAGGCTCAGGTCACGGGCTTGCTCGCGCGTGGCGCCGACGAAGGGTGGGTGCGGTTTGTGTTGCCCCCCTCACCATCGGCGGACGAAAACGCCTACCGCCTGGAGTTTGCCGACGAGGAGCGCTTCGTCCGAGAGCTCGAAGAGTTGGTGACACCAGTGACGAGCGATGCCTGAGGGTTTCGTCCCCTATACCTCAGTTCTTCGACATGAAGCATGTGCCTTTCCGAGCCCGCGGGCGAACTTGCAGAATCTCGTCTTTTGCGAACCGACGACGTTGTGAGACGAAATTCTTCGTGCAACTTGCAGTTCCCCAGAATGACACCTTTGCTGTGCTAGTACCCTCAGACCAACTGACCATGTCCAAGTTCTCGATCCCCCCGAACCGCGTCGATGGCAACTGACGGCGCGCGTGGCGTGCGCGCCTATCTCGACGAGGTCGCGGCGGGGACGCCTACACCGGGCGGCGGCAGCGTCGCGGCGGTGGTTGGCGCACTCGCGGCGGCGCTCGGCGAGATGGTGGCGAACCTGACGCTCGGCCGAGAGAAGTACGCCAACGCTGAAGAAGCGCTTCGGCCGGCAGCGGCCCGGTTGAGTGCTCTGCGCACGGCTCTTCTGGCGGCCGCGACGGCGGATGAAGCCGCCTACCAGGCGTACCGAGACGCATCGAGCCTACCTCGTGGAAGCGACGCCGAAAAAACCGCACGAACCAAGACGATGCAATCGACGCTCGTAGAGGCGGCGAAAGTTCCCCTTGCCGTCGCCCGGGCGGCACACGAGGTTGCCGGGATCCTTGAGCTCGTCGCTCGCGAGGGGAATCCGCACGTGCGCTCTGACGCGGCGCTTGCCGCCATCCTGTCTGACGCCGCGTTGCGCGGTGCCCTGCTCAACGTGCGAGGCAACGCCGCGCTGCTCGAGGACCGGGAGCGCGCCGCCGCCTACCTCGCGGACGCCGACCAACTCGAAGTGCAGGGGCGTGAGGCAGCGGAACGCGCCTACCGCACCGCGATGCGCGCCTCTGCCGAGAGTGGCTTTCGTTGACGCTACCGGGTCAAAATGCTATCTTCGTAACGTCAAGGCGCATTCGTCTAGTGGCCTAGGACACCGCCCTCTCAAGGCGGAGATCAGGGGTTCGAATCCCCTATGCGCTACCACTGACCAGGACAATCGAATTGGCTTCGTCCGAAAACCCGCGCCCTCGTGCGGGTTTTCTGCGTGTCGAGCAAGGCAGGAATTGGCTCGTATCGGGAGTGATTGCGCGCTTCGTTACGCTCGTTTCGCCAGAACGATGGAACCTTTCACCTCGGCGCATCACGTAGCAGCGTGAGAATTTCAACGCGTCCCCCCGGATGGGCTCGGGGTCGAACAATGCACTCGAGCCATGTGATGGAGGTCTGTCGTTCACCAAGAAAGCCATCCGCCATCGATCGGCAGAATCGCTCCGTGCACATAGTCAGCGGCGTCCGAGCAGAGGAAGACGACTGCGCCTTGGATGTCCTCCGGCTGACCCCAGCGGCCTGCTGGGATGCGACCGAGCATCGCGTGGGCGCGCTCGGGATCATTGCGGAGCATCGCGGTCAACTCCGTCGCCATGTAGCCGGGTGCGATGGCATTGACGTTGATGCC
>JAHWJF010000191.1 GCA_019348515.1 Chloroflexota bacterium
CCCGACGCTGTGGACGGATGAGTAGTGCTCCTCCCGCCAGAGCATGAGTAGCAGCGCACCGAACTGGATGAGGGACACCGCGAATGCGGCGCACGCCAGCAAGCACTCAGCCGTCCCTGGCGTCCTCCGAGCTCCCCAGATACTCGCACAGAGGCCCGTCAGTCCGAGGGTGATGAGGGGCAGGGCATAGGGAAGGGCGTCAAGGGTCTCATCCGTGAGCATGACCACCACACCATGCGCCATGCACAATGCGCCGCCCCCTGTCCGCCGGTCCGCCGACGCGGATCAGTCCTCCTGCCGATTCGGAGGCCCTCCCCGCCGTCGCTGCCTGCCCGGAGAACGTGTCTGCTTCCACTATCGGCTCCGAGGCTCATCGACTTTCCGCACCGCGACGACGCCGTCTCCTGCGACGGTTTCCATCGTGAAACCGCGGCTTGTCGCAGCCCGACTGATGGCGGTCCGTTAGCCATGGGCACTCGGCCCCTCCACGTGCGGCGCGCGAACCGGCTCCTGCGCGTATCAAACTCCTTGGGACTGCCTCCCCTCAAGGACTCTTATGTGCGGTGGACCAGCTTTCGGGCGCGGCAGGTCCGAGATACCGGGCTAGGAATCGCCTGCTCCCGAGACAACCAGGAAGTGATTTCATCCTTGTCAGGAAACATCCCCAGTTCGGCCTCGGCTTGGATCGCGAACCGGGTGACGGCGTGAGCCTGAACAGCAGCCGGGCGGGTATGGACCGACGGCCAAACTAGAATTCAAGCAACCAGCTAAATCGGGGGATTAGATGGAGACGTCCATGTCAGAACAAACCGGGGAGAGTTGGCGCGGTCGCGTTGGCCGGATGGATGCACAGGAAATCGATGAGTTCTTCGCGGGAGGGCGGATCTGCCGCCTTGCCTGCCTGGACGATGATGGTTGGCCGTACATCGTCCCGGTCTGGTTCCAGTGGGCGGACGGGGGGTTCTTCGTGATCCCGAGGGAACGCTCTATCTGGGCCGGTTACCTCAAGCGTGACGGGCGTGTCTCGCTCTCCATCGATGAGGACGAGGCACCCTACCGGAAGGTCATGGTCAAGGGAATAGCCGAACTTGTCGAAGAACCCAACGTTGGCGGTCGTTGGGTGGAGATCGCCCGGGGAATGTCTTATCGCTATCTCGGTGAGCACGGACCCGACTACCTGGAACCGACCTTAGGTGAGCCGCGATGGCTGTTTTTCATCCGGCCGGAGAAGCTCACCACCTGGCAAGGGGTTGACTGGGCCAAGAAGTATAAGACCGCGAGTTGACTGTCCAAACTCCAATGAGAGACCGGATGATTGACGCCCTACTGCGGCTTTGCTAGAGTCGCCCGGTGGGTCGATTCACGACCCTGACTCTCATGCATTGCTCTCGAGGAGGATGCGGTATGTCGTCGTTTGATTCTGCGGAAAGGCAGCCCCGTTCGCTGAGCCGCCGCGCGGTCGTCGGGGCGGCAGCGGGAGGCGTTGCCACGGCGCTGGGCCTTCGGGCCGCGAACGCGGCGCCACTATCGGCCCCGACCCTGCTTCGCCAGGAAACGACGGAAATCCGGTTCTGGCATCAGGAGGTCGTGCCCAAGCGGGTCGAGGTCTTCCAGAAGTTCATCGACGCTTTCAACGCCGAAAACAGTGGCATTCGGGTCGTGCAGGAGTCCCAGGGCTGGGACACGGCCTTTTCCAAGTTGGTGTCAGCGCTCACCGCGGGCAATCCGCCGGACGTCATGCTCAGCCTGCCGGCCCTGACCATGACGATGCAGAGCCGGGGAGACATCATCCCGGTTGACGATATCGTGGAGAGCGTCAATTCTCAGTACCAGTTCGTCGAATCACAGCTGACGCCGTTCAAGTACCAGGATGCGACCTGGGGCGTCCCCATGTGGGGGATGACCTTCCTCCTCCACTACCGCACTGACCTGCTCGAGGAGGCTGGTGTCGAGAACCCGCCGGCGACGTGGGCGGAGTGGCTCGACGCCTCCACGAAAATGACCGGGAACGGGAAGTACGGCATCATCCTCCCGGCGAACAAGAACCTGTTCACCACCGAAAACTTCTATTCGGTGATGATCAACACGGATGCGCGGATCTATGGCCCGGACGGGAAGATCGCTTTCAACAGCCCGGAGACCGTCGAGGCCCTGACCTTCTACAAGGACATGGTGAAAGCGGCCGCTCCCCCGGACGCCCCCAGTCTCGATTGGGGAACCTGGGAGCAGGCCCTCCTGCGCGGTATCGGAGCGTCCACCAACGGGTTCTCGTCCTGGCGCCAGGCGATGGACGAAACTGATCTGAAGGACAATTGGAGCGCAGTCGCCCAGCCGGTCAAGGAAGGCGGCAAGCCAGGCCAGATCCACTACCCGAACAACTTCATGGTGTTCAAGCAGGCCGAAGAGAAGATTGAGGCCATCGCTCGCTTCACCGAGTACATGCATCAGCCGGAGGTCAACGGCGAATGGCTGGCGACGATGGAGCCGACGCTCTACCTGCCGATTACGGAGACCTCCCAGCAATCCGACTCCTTCTGGTCGAATCCAGTCATCGCCGCGCACCGAGCCATGGTCGAGAAGCAGCTCGAAGTGCTTCCGCGGGGTCAGCTTTACGGGTTCGAGGACCCAGGTGCCTACAACCCCACGGTTGGTGAGTTCGAAGGGTCGGGTGTCCTTGGCGAAATCGTGCAGCGGATGGTGATCGAGGATCTCAGCCCGCAGGACGCCGCCGACTTCGGGCAGACGCGGATCGAAGAAGTTCTGCAGCTGCAATAGCTCTCGTCATCGCGCGAACGGGGCGAGGGATACCCCTCGCCCCGTTCGCGGCGCCGAGCCCTCCCATGGTCAGCACCACCGACGCGTCCGAGATCGGGTTGGATCGGCTACCGCCGGAAGCGGGGCCTGTTGTTGGCAAGGATCGCGGCGCCTCCACTGGGTTCCTGCTCTCCCTCCCAGCAACGCTGCTCATCCTCGTCGTGATCGTGTTCCCATTCGCGTACGTGGCTGGGATGAGTCTCTACAACGAGGCGACCGGAGAGTTCGTCGGCACGGCCAACTTCCGCCGGGTGCTCTCCTCCACCGATTTCCTGCCGAGCGTCCGGGTCAGCCTGGTCTGGACGATATCGAATCTCGTCATCCAGACGGTGTGTGGTCTCGCCCTCGGTCTCTTCCTGAATCAACGCTTCCGGGGCAGGGACGCCGCCCGCACACTCTTTCTGGTTCCATTCGTCGTGCCAACCGCCGTCGTCGCGCTCATGTTCTCCTGGATGGTCAACAGCACCTTTGGCGTCTTCAACCATCTCATCCTGACATCGGGCCTGAGCGACACGCCGATCAACTTCCTCGGCGATCCACGCTTTGCCCTGCCAACGGTCGTCCTCATCAATTGCTGGCGGTGGATCCCACTGGTGGCGCTGATCATCTTCTCCATCCTGCAGGGCATTCCGCGGTCCGAGTACGAAGCGGCCCGAGTTGAAGGTGCTGGACACTGGGCGACCTTCCGCTTCATCACCTTTCCCTATCTGGGGCGATCGATGACCGCGATCGGGCTGCTGGGGACGCTGCTCACCTTCAACATCTTCGATTTGATCTGGTTGCTGACCGCTGGCGGGCCGGTCAACCGGACCAAGAGCCTGCCGGTGCTGATCTACGAGTTCGCATTTGGCCTGCAGAATCTGGGAGCGGCGGCGGCGGCTTCGGTGCTGATGTTCCTGATGCTGCTCGTCTTCACGCTGCTCTACTTCCAGCGGCGCGATTTCAAGGTGGAATGATGGCTTCCAGTACTCCAGCGCCTGCGCGGTCCGCCGCGCCTGTCCGCAATCTCGGCGGCGCGATCCTCCGTGGCCTGACGCTGATCGTCCTGCTCCTGATCTTCATGTTTCCCTTCTACTGGATGGTAGCCACGTCGGTGCAGACCGCCGAGGGACTCTTCTCCGGCGTCAAGATCGTGCCGGATACCTTCACCCTGGCAAACTACCAGTCCGTCCTCCAGTCCGACTTCGTGCGCATCAACGTGCGCAACAGTCTCCTCATCGCGACCGGTACGACGCTCCTCACCACCCTGCTGGCGCTTGCCGCATCCCTGGGTTACCTGCGGTACCGGTATCGCGGGCGCCGCTTCTTCTCGCGGTTGGTCGTGCTCGTGTACCTCTTTCCAACCGTCCTGGTGCTGGTTCCGCTCTATTTCGTCGCGTCGCGCCTCGGGCTGCTGAACAATCCATTTGGCCTGATGGCGGTCCACTCGGTGCTCGCCCTCCCGCTCTGCCTGTGGATCCTGCAGTCGTATCTGGAAGGGGTGCCGCGAGAGCCTGAGGAAGCAGCGATGGTGTTCGGGGCGAGCCGAGCGCGGGCTTTCCGCATCGCAACGCTGCCGCTCGCTGCCCCCGGGATCCTGGCCGCAGCCGCCTTCGCGTTCATCCTCTCCTGGGGTGAATTCATGTTTGCCTTCATCATGGGTCCAGACCCTGCCCGGAAGACCGTTCCCGTCGCACTGAAAGATCTGTTCAGCTCCTATGCCATGGACTGGGGCGTGGTCACCGCTGCCGGGGTGGCCGCCACGATCCCGGTCCTGCTGCTGTTCTGGCTGATGGCCAAGTATCTTGCTGCCGGCCTGGCGAAGGGCGCCTTCGACTAGGAGCTCGGGGCGGGTTGGGCACGAATCAGGGAGTCTGGCGTGGCTGATGTTGGTCTTCTCGGCGTCAACAAGTGGTACGGAGACTTCCACGCCGTCAACGATCTGAATCTCGCCATCAACGACCGGGAGTTCATGGTGATCCTGGGACCGTCCGGTTCCGGGAAGACCACGGCGCTCCGCATGATCGCGGGTCTCGAAACGCTGGATTCCGGCGAGATCAGGATTGGCGGCCGGCGGGTCGACCCGCTGCCACCCAAGGACCGCGACATCGCGATGGTCTTCCAGAACTATGCGCTCTTCGCGCACATGACCGTCGCCGAGAATATTGGATTCGGCCTGCGCATGGCGAAGTCGCCGGAGGCCGAAGTCAAGCGGCGTGTCCTAGAGGTTGCCGAGCTACTCGGCCTGGAGCAGTGGCTGTCAGCCAGGCCCCGTCACCTTTCGGGCGGCATGCAGCAGCGCGTCGCGCTGGGACGGGCCATTGCCCGGAACGCTTCACTCTACCTGATGGACGAGCCGCTCTCCAATCTCGACGCGCTCCTGAGAGTGAAGACGCGAACCGAGATTATCAAGCTCGCACGTTCGTTGCAAACGACCGTGATGTACGTGACCCACGACCAGATTGAAGCGATGACGATGGCGCACCGGATCGCCATCATGAAAGACGGGGTTCTGCAACAGGTGGGAGCGCCGCTCGACGTGTATCGGACTCCACACAATCGCTTTGTGGCCGGCTTCATCGGCATGCCACAGATGAATTTCTTCGAAGGGTCGCGCCTGCATCGCGATGGAGACCAGCTCTCAGTCGATACGTCGGTCTTCTCCATTCCATTAGATCGCCGTGTCGTTGCTCCCTTGGACATGGGTGACGAGGTGGTGCTGGGAGTAAGGCCGGAGCACATCCGGCTTGCCAACCCGGGCATGACTCCGACTGCAGAAGCGGTGGTCGATGTGGTCGAACCTCTTGGAGCACAGACACTCGTGTACTTGAGTGCCGGCCGTATGCCGCTGAGCATGTTGATTGACGGCCACATCGAACTCGTTCCGGGGCAGGTGGTGCAGTTGACGATTAACCAGGATTCGATCCACCTGTTTCATCCGGGTACAGGCAGCGCAGTTCCCACGCGTACGTTGGAAGAGGCTGTCAGATGACCGATTCCGTGGTGCGCGTTGGACTCGCGGGCCTGGGCACGTTCGGCCGCCAGCATGCGAACGTGCTGGCAGCGCTGGAGGGCGTGGAACTCGCGGCGATTTGCGATCCACACCCTGAGTCCCTGGCTTTGGCGGCTGAACGGTACAACGTGCTTGGTCGCTATGCGGACTTCGAGGAGATGATCGCGCGCGAAACGCTGGATGCGGTCTACATTGTTTCCCCCGAGCCTACCCATGCCGGAATGGAAATCGCTGCGTTCCAGCGTGGCCTCGCAGTTTTTGTCGAAAAGCCATTGGCCATGAACTACGAGGAAGGGCAGCGGGTGGTCGAGGCCGCAAAACGGGCTGGCACGGTGTTCCAGGTTGGCTTGGTCCTGCGATTCGACCCGCACCACGCCTTCCTACAGCAGCAGATTGCCGCGGGGGCGTTTGGGCAACTTGTTTCGTTGCGGGCGAAACGAAACATCACCCGGTCCTGGTTCGCCGACTACGGACATCGTGTCCACCCGGTGCACGAAACCCTGGTGCACGACATCGACCTCATGCTCTGGATGACGCGGTCACAGTGCTCGGCGGTCCACGCGGTCGAGCGATCATTCACCGGGCGCGCCAACCCGGACGCAGTGTTTGCGACGGTCGAATTCGCCTCCGGCGCCGTGGGATTGCTGGAATGCAGCTGGTTCGTACCAGAGCGGGCGCCGGCAAACGTCGTCGTAGAGGGTTGGCACGGCACCATCGACGGAGTCCTCGAGGTCGTGGGCACCCAGAAAAGCGCTCAGCTTTCCATGCTGGAATCCGGCTTGAAGGTCTGGAGCGATGAACGTGTCGAGGTGCCAGAGGCGACGCTGTGGCCAACGCTCCACAACCGGGTGGGGGGCGCGCTGCGGGAGTCGAGCTCGCACTTCATGGATCGGGTGCGCGGCTGCAATGTGCCTGAGGTGACCTCAATCGAGGATGCCCTGGAGGGACTTCGCATCGCCGATCTCATCATCGCTGCCGCCCGGTAACGAGGGCCGCCGCGGAAGCGGACATCGCCGGCATCATGTATCTGATCGGGCCCTGCAGGATCGTGATCTGCGGAGGTCGTCCCGACTCATCCACCGTTCGGACGACGACGGCCAGGACTCCGCTCTGCCGCCCATTGGGCATCCAAACGCCCGATCCC
>JAHWJF010000192.1 GCA_019348515.1 Chloroflexota bacterium
GAAAGACGAGTATGCCGAGCAGTTCAATGTTGTCTGGCTTGACCCGTTAGGGTTCAACAATACCTACACCCTAGCTTTGACCGAGGAGCGGGCGGCCGAGCTTGGTGTGGAGACGATCTCTGATCTAATCCCGGTCTCCGGTGATCTGGCGTTCGGTGGCACCCAGGAGTTCCTGACGCGGCCCGACGGGCTGCCGGGGTTGATGGAGACATATGAGGGCCTGGAGTTTGCGGAAACCCAGGGTTTCGATCCGGGACTCGTCTATCAGGCGGTCGACTCAGGTGATGTCGATGTCATCTCCGCTTTCGCCACCGACGGTCGCATCCCGGCCCTGGGGCTCTTCACCCTGGAAGACGACCTGGGGTTCTTCCCGCCCTATTACGCTGCACCAGTGGTTCGCCAGGAGTTGCTCGATGAGGATCCGGCGGTCGCCGACGTGCTGAACTCGCTGGCGGGTCTGCTCGACGACCAGACGATGGCCGGCCTCAATGCTCAGGTGGATGTCGACGGTGAAGAACCGGAAGACGTGGCCAGAACCTTCCTCGAAGAGCAGGGACTGATCGGGGCAGAGTAGGGCTTCGAGGTCAGTAGCTCTTCCGTGGTGCCCCTACGCGCGATTTCGCGCGTAGGGGCGCCAACTCGTGTTCGCAGGCGGCATGCTCTCCCCAGACCTCAAGAGCTGACAAAGAAACGCTCCGCATCGTCCTCGGGACAGTAGCCGAGTTGTTCCATGGCGTCGGTGATGTCCCAATGGCGGCCGCTGTTGCCAGAGATCGCATAGAAGATGCCGAAGCCAAGATCGGTCTCCAGCGCACGTGAGACGATCTGGGCGCAGTCGCGCGGACTCAGCCACATCCAGCGTGAGATCTCGTCGGCCGGCTCTGGCAGCATCCAGCCGATGCGGAGACAGATGACGCTGATCCCGTGCTGGTCATACCAGAACCGCCCCAGGTTCTCGCCAAACGCCTTGGAGACGCCGTAGAGCGAATCGGGGCGCACCGGCTGATGCGCGTAGACGGGCCATTGGTGGTCGCGGTCGTACATGCCCATGACGTGGTTGGTGGAGGCGAAGACGATGCGCTTCACCCCCGCCAAGCGCGCGGCTTCGAAAACGTTGTAGGTGGCCAGGATGTTGTTCTCCAGCACGCTCTCCCACGAAGCGCGGGTGTGGGGATCGGCCGCCATGTGCACGACAGCGTCGATCCCCGCCAACGCTGAGACGATAGGCTCGATCTGGGAGGTGTCGGTCTGCACCCAGTCGGCAGCAGGCGGAGAGTCGGGGAGCCGGCGGTGGTACATCAGCCGTAGCGTGTAACGGTCGCGTAATCGCTCGGCAAGTTCGTGGCCGATCCGGCCGCCCGCCCCCGTGATCAGAACCCGTTTGAGCGCGGTCCGCGTCCCATCGAGAGCGGTTTCCCGCGGCTCGACAAGGCTCGCGGCTTCTTCGATGGCGTCTCGCGCGCTGGCGAGAGCCTGACTCGCCAGGCGTAGGACCTCGCTGTCCGCCGCGGACCGCAGAGGGATACGGTCGCGGTAGTGCCGCATGCGCCGTTCCAGCGTCTCCAGTTCCGCTTTGAGGGGATCGAGCAACTCTCTCGAGCCGTGCTCGGACAGGTGATAGGGAGGGGTGTCGTTCATCAGGTGCGTCAGTCTCCGGTCATGCGCCACGTTTCGACCGCCCCCGGTGCCGGGCAATCTGTATCCGAGAGATCAAGCCTACCGGAGAATGGGAGACCGGACCCCGTTCTTGGCGCTACCTCTTGGCTGCCGCCGTGGTTAGCCCGCGGTCGAAATAGCGTCGCCGGACTGGATCAGCGTGGCTGGCGGTGTCCTGTCATACCGCCTGTGGAGATGGCGCGCCGCTAGCTCCGAACCCGGACTGCAGGAGGTGTTCAACCTCGCTCACCGTGAGCGGAGGAGCAAAATGGTGTCCCTGCGCCCGATCACAGCCCAGTTCACGCAACACCGCGAGTTGCTCGCCAGTTTCTACCGCCCCCGCGGTCACATCCATGCCAATGGCCTTCGCCATGCCTACGAGTGCCCGCACGATGTCGACGTCCTGTTGGTGATAACCGAGCTTAGATACACATGATCCGTCGATTTTCAGGTCGTCGATTCTGAACCGGGTCAACGAGCTGAGGGCGGCCCAACCCTTCCCAAAATCATCAATCGTGACCCTGACCCCGAGTCGTTTCAATCCCGTGAGCGCCGCCACGATGTCAGCAGAATTGGCCAGTGCATCGTCCTCTTTCATCTCCAACGCCAAGCTCTGCGGAGGGAGCCCAGTATTCTCGAGAGCCTGTGCCACATCAATTACCAGGTCCGCTTGTTGAAACTGCCGACCGGAGAGGTTCACACTCACCTGAAGGGAACGGGCGGTTGGATATCGCTCCTGCCACCAGCGCATTTGGCGGCACGCTTCCTCGATCACCCACCGCCCGAGCGGAACGATCAACCCGGTCTCGTCGGCCAATGGGATGAACTCAGCCGGATGGAGCAATCCCCGCTCCGGATGATTCCAGCGTAATAAGGCTTCGACTGCCAGTATCTTCTGGGAGGCAATGTCGACGACGGGTTGATAGGCGATCTGGAACTCGCCGCGCTCGAGCGCGCGACGCAGATCTGCTTCGTGCTCCAGCCGCTCAAGCCCTTGTCGGTCGAGGTCCGGGTCAAAAACCGCGAAGGCTCCCCCGCCCTGGGCTTTGGCCCGGTAGAGGGCGACGTCTGCCGCCCGCAAGAGATCCTTCGGCGTGCTGAGACTTGGAGATGTGACGGCGATGCCGATCGTGCCTCCCACGACGAGATCGTAGCCTCTGACGGTGAATGGACGACGCAGCTCGGCCAAAAGCTGTTCAGCGACGTCCTCAACGTCTCGCACGTCGTCGACATGCTCCAAAACCGCCACAAACTCGTCCCCGCCGAATCGCGCCAGCGAGCCGTGTCCGGCGATGCCCGCGGTGAGCCGTTGGGCGACGGCGACAAGGAGCTCATCACCCGCCGCATGCCCAATGCCATCATTGATGACTTTGAAGCGGTCGAGATCGAGAAACAGCAGAGCCACTCCTCGTTCCCTTGAGCGGCTGAGGACGGTCTCAAGGCGATCGATACAGAGCCGGCGGTTCGGGAGACCGGTGAGCGAGTCGTAGAACGCGAGGTGCTGCAACCGTGTCTCTGCTGCCTTTTCGATGGTGATGTCAAACTGGACGCCCTGCCAGAGCTGAGCGCCGTCCGATGGATCCTCAACCATGACCGCCATATCGCGCAGCCAGACCACACGACCATTGCGTGCCACGACACGATATTCAGCGCTGAACGGCTCCTGCGATGTTATTGCACGGGCCGCGGCGGCTTGAACGCGCTCCCGGTCATCGGGATGAACGAGCGCGAGCCAATGGTCCGGGTGCGAGAGATACTCTTCCGGGGTCCATCCCAAGAGCGTTTCTACTTGCGGGCTCATATAGAGAAGCCGCGATGTCTCCCGCACGCGTCGGATGTAGGTGATGGCAGGGATTTTTTCGACGAGCGTTCGAAAACGGTGCTCGGCCTCGGAGAGAGACGACTGGGGACGTACCTGCTCGGGTCCAGCGATCACGATGCAATCCGAGGAACGCTCGCCGCGGTGTTGACGGCTGCGATTCCGGGCCGGCTTGGACAACTCATATGCTGATTCATAACCTCGCCCAGGGGGCGCCTTCTGAAGAGGGGCGCTTTACTATCGTCAGGGATGAGCAGGAACAGTGCATGGGAACGTGGCTATCGTCCGGCATTCTCTCTCATTATGAGCAGTTTTTCAAGATATGAAACACCCGATTCCTAAATCGTCGCTTTATCCTTCGACCCGGATGCATGGATCTCTCAAAGAAAAGGGATCGGCATCACCGAGCGGTTCCATCCAGTCGTGAGCCGCGAACTTCTCGGCAGCGCCATGCAATCGGTGTTTGGTCGCCCGACTGTCCGCGGTTCGCTCGCTGCTTGATTGCGATCTCGCGGGTACCGAAAGGCTCAATAACTCCCGCATGACGCCAACAGAAATATAGGTGATTTGGATCGTTATAATGGTCCCTCTCTGCTCCGGTGCATCGCCGCGCCGCACCCGCCGAGGGTACGCGGCAGTGGCCCCATGTAACGCCATTGATTCGGCGTAGCCGCCGGAGACTGTTCCGTACCGCATCCAAGTACGAAGCTCGGGACTTGACAACCGAGAAAAGTTCATCTATCGTAAGAACTAAGGAGGAGAGCGTTAACGGATAGGAGATCATATCCCGCAATAGTTCCCTTCTGAGGCACATTTCGCGCGAAGTGCCTCATCATATGAGTCTGCGAATTATCGATCCCCGCGGGGGACACAATCGTTCCTGGGCTCGACCAGACAAGCGCTCGAAGCGCGACACGGAGGAATCTGATGACCTGGGATTAGCGCGGCACGTGGCAGAACGACCAGACCAAATGCGTGGTCGTGGAAGCGAGCGTCAGCAAGACATCGGAGGCACGTCATGACGTGGGATTAGCGCGGCAAAGAGCCTGTGGCAGCCAACTTGAGCGACCAAAAGGAGGAAGCCGATGACCTGGGACCACAGCATCAAGACGCAGTGCGACGGCTCCGTCTGGAAGTAGAGCGTAGCGGCAAGAGCGGCGAGTGAGTGCCTGAGGCACGACCTAGAGGGGGAATCCAATGACGTGGGACGATAGTATCAAGACGCAATACGACGGCTCCGTCTGGAAGTAGGGTTGGATTTGAGGTTTCACTTGCCGGATCCAAATCGGGCTGTGAACCAATCCCAAGCCCCAGGGTTCCGCGGGGGTGCGTTTGGCGCACCGCAAGCAGAATGCTTCCGAAATTCGCGACCATCATCTAGATGGGCTGATCAGAAATGAACCACGCCGTGTCTGACGTTTGAATTGCGCTCGGCGCATTCCGTAGTGTCCGCATTGGATATTTTCGTGGAAGAGCATTCTTCGGGATGCCTCGAGCCGCTGGCAGCATTGCTGAACCGATGGTCGCACCGGCGAGTTTGTAGCTCAGTTCATCACGAGAGCCAACGGGAGCGTGATCTCCGGATAGGCTATAGGCGCTATGACTCGGCCTGAATCCTGGCAGTCCAGCTTCACGCTCGGATTCCGTCTCAGACCACCAGCACATGTGTACCCTGTCCAATCATGGGCGTGATTGCTCTGTGACAAGGGAATGTCAGCGTGGGTTTCAAACTTCCGAGCGTCCGGGTGCGCAAGACGTGCCGACGGAACGTAGTGTTTTCGCCACAATTCGGATGTAGCGGTAAACTCTTGAGTGACATGAACGCCGCGTAATGGCTTCCCTACACCAAAGAGGTCGTATGCCGTGAGCGACATACCGCTCAAGACTCGCGTCTACACACTCATTCTGATTCTCATCACGGCAACGGCTTTCGCCATCGCGTGGCGTGCCGATAATCGGGTCTTCGATACCAACCTTCTCCTCACGGCCGGCATCTTGATGGCGATGATCGTGATCGCCGAGGTGCTTGACGTTGCATTCCCCCAATCGGTCATGGCGTTCACTGTATCGGTTTCGGCGGCATTTGCCTTCGCCGCCGGCCTGACAGCGGGGCCGGCGATCGGCGGGGTGGTCGTCGCGCTCGCCTACGCTCTTGACGCCATCATCGCCAGACGCCAGCTCATTAAGATCGTCGTGAACGCTGCTGGAATGGGGCTCTCCGCGATTGCGAGCAGTGCACTCTATTTCGCTCTGGCCGATCCTGGACGATCGACGATCGGTAGCGTGCAGAATCTCTTGGTGGCGGTTCTTGCCGCGGCCGTCTACACGTTGATCAATACTGGATCATTGGCGCTCATCGTGGCTCCGGTGATGGGCATCGGTCCTATCGAGATGTGGCGGATCAACTATGGTGGGCTGCATGTCGAGCTCCTGACCCTGGTGACGCTCGGCAGTCTGATCCCGGTGCTGGTCCGTGAGAACCCGTTGTCTATCGGCTTGCTCATCGTGCCGTTGCTCCTCGGCCCGCGTCTAGCCTTCAAGGGTATCCAACAGGCTCATTACGAAGCCCGATTCGCGATGGAGGGCTTGGCTAATGCTTTGGAACGGCGTGATCCGTACACCTACCAGCACTCCATTCGGGTCACAGAACATGTCCGTACGATCTTGGACGCGATGCCCCAGATTCATCGTCCAACCGCCGAGGCAATTATCGCTGCCGCCCATATCCATGATCTGGGAAAGGTTGGCTCCCGGGACGGCTCCCTGAAAAAGCCAGGGGAGTTGAGCACCGAGGAGCGTATGGAGATCGAGCAGCACGCGGTGATCGGCGCCGAGATTGTCAATCATCTCGAGGCGTACAAACAGAGCGCGGACATAATCCGGCACCATCACGAACGATGGGACGGAACAGGGTACCCGGATGGTCTCGAAGGGGAGCGCATTCCCTTGGGTGCTCGCATCATCGCGGTGGCCGATGCGTTCGATGCTATGACATCGGATCGTGTCTATCGGGCTGCACTTCAAGTAGATGTGGCGTTCGCCGAGTTGGCGAGAGGACGAGGAACGCAGTTCGACCCACAGATCGTGGATCTATTTCAGTCGGCATTTCAGAACCGTTCGGTCAAGGCTGAGTCGAAATTGAGCACGGAGTCTATGCCGGGTGCGCGTGAGCGATCGCCACTCGCGCTAGGTAAACGACTGATCCCTCGTCTCGTTGCGAGGCGTCCGCAGGCGTCATAGGCGTCACTCCTCGCTCCCGCACCACCTACTCAATTGCCACGATCACGTTCTGTAGCTAGCCATGCTCTTGACATGATGGCTAGGGCGACGGCAAGGGTGACTCCTGGCGCGGCGAGGATGATGGAAGTCATCTCCACTCCCTGCATTCGCTCCAGCACCGGACCAGCGAGGGCGCCCATGAACGCCCCTGCACTTAGCGCCTGGACAAAGACGGAATAG